>JBPCOO010000037.1:0-7292 GCA_051000155.1 Solirubrobacterales bacterium
CAAGGTCTCGCGGAAGCATCCGCCGGACAAGCAGGTGCTGACCGATATCTCGCTCAGTTTCATGCATGGGGCCAAGATCGGCGTGCTCGGCTACAACGGCGCCGGCAAGTCGAGCCTCCTGCGGATCATGGCCGGGACCGATCCCGACTTCGACGGCGAGGTCCAGCGGGACCCGACCAAGCGGGTCGGAATGCTCGAGCAGGAGCCGGTGCTCGACGAGGCCAAGGACGTCCGCGGCAACGTCACCGACGGCGTCCGCGAGCTCCAGGACATGCTCGACCGCTTCAACGAGCTCTCCGCCAACTACTCCGATGAGACCGCGGACGAGTTCGCCAAGCTCCAGGAGAAGATCGACGCGGCCGACGCCTGGAGCCTCGACACCACGCGCGACACCGCGATGGACGCGCTCCGCCTCCCCCCCGGCGACGCCGACGTCTCCACCCTCAGTGGTGGCGAGCGCCGCCGCGTCGCCCTCTGCCGCCTGCTGCTGAGCACCCCGGACCTGCTGCTCCTCGACGAGCCGACCAACCCCCTCGACGCGGAGTCGGTGGCCTGGCTCGAGCGCCACCTCGAGGACTACAAGGACACCGTCGTCGCGGTCACCCACGACCGCTACTTCCTCGACAACGTCGCCGGCTGGATCTTGGAGCTGGACCGTGGCCGCGGCATCCCCTTCCAGGGCAACTACTCCTCCTGGCTCGAGCAGAAGCAGGAGCGGATGACCCAGGAGAAGAAGCAGGACTCCGCCAGGGCGCGGACGATCGCCTCAGAGCTGGAGTGGGTGCGGGAGAACCCCAAGGGCCGGCGGAAGAAGTCGAAGGCGCGGCTGGCTCGCTACGAGGCGCTCCTGGCCGAGGAGCAGTCGAAGAGCCTCGACGAGATGCAGATCCACATCCCGCCGGGGCCGCGCCTCGGCGACGTCGTCCTCGAGGCCGAGGGCGTGCGCAAGGGCTTCGGCGACAAGCTCCTGGTCGAGGATCTCGAGTTCACTCTCCCCCCCGCAGGGATCGTCGGCGTGATCGGGCCCAACGGTGCCGGGAAGACGACGCTCTTCCGGATGATCGTCGGCGACGAGCAGCCGGACGAGGGCAAGCTGAGCCTCGGGGAGACGGTCAAGCTCGCCTACGTCGATCAATCCCGCGACGCGCTCGACCCGAACGCGACCGCCTGGGAGGAGATCTCCGGCGGCGAGGAGCTGATCGACGTCGGCCCGAAGAAGATGAACTCGCGTGCCTACGCCTCGGGCTTCAACTTCAAGGGATCCGATCAGCAGCGTAAGGTTGGGACGCTCTCGGGCGGCGAGCGCAATCGCCTCCACCTGGCGAAGCTGCTGCGTTCCGGTGGCAACCTGCTGCTCCTGGACGAGCCGACCAACGACCTCGACGTCGACACCCTGCGCGCGCTGGAAGAGGCGCTGCTGAGCTTTGCCGGATGCGCGGTGGTGATCTCCCACGACCGCTGGTTCCTGGACCGGATCTGCACTCACACCCTCGCTTTCGAGGGCAACTCCCAGGTGAAGTGGTTCGAGGGCAACGTCTCCGACTACGAGGAGCACCGCCGCGAGCAACTCGGCGACGCCGCTGATCGTCCCAGCCGGATCACCTACAAGAAGCTAACCCGCAGCTAGCGGAGTCGGGGTGCCGCGCCTCCAGCGCCACTTCCCGCCTCTGCAGTTTCCGCCCCCGTCGTACCTCCGGCGGCAGCCTCCCCGAGATTACGAGGCGAGCGCGCCGGCGTAGACCTGCCAGGCCAAAGCTGACTTGGCGGTCAGGCTGAGGACGATGTAGCCCTTCTCGCCAAAGACGTAATCGGACCAAGGGCCGACGCGCCTGTACTGCAGATACATGTTGACTGGGGAACAGAACGAAGAGGATGAGCAACGAGAAGAAGATCGCGATCACAGACGTCGGTACTCCGGTGGCCGATCTTGCCACCGGTGGCCTTGTAGGCGACGACGAGGTGACACTGCGGTGATCGAAGCCACGATCCTGATCGCTGATGGACAGCCCCTGATGCGTCGTTCGCTACGGGGGGCGCTCGAACCGGCGGGATTCGCGGTGGTTGGTGAGGCGGCAGATGCTGGATCGGCGATCGAGTTGGCGATCTCGGAGCGGCCCACCGTGTGTCTGGTGGAGCTGCTCCTGCCAGGCGGCGGGGTCCAGGCTCTGCACGAGATCGCGGCAGCTCACCGAGTTCCGCCACGGTGGTGCTCACCACCTCAGAGGAGATCGGCGATCTCCTCGATGCGATACGCGCCGGTGCTCGCGGCTACCTGCTCAAGAGCATGGATACGGCGCGGCTACCCTGCGCGATCGGGGGGGGTGCTGAACGGCGAGGCGGCGATGCCGCGACATCTCGTGGCGGCGCTACTTCGAGAGCTCTGCGCTCGAGGTCCTGCGGTCGCCCACATCGGCCGTGACGGCCCCGTGTCGCCTCGATGCCGTGCATCTTCGGCATGTTCAGGTCCATCAGCACGATGGTCGGCGCGATCCGGACCGCCGCCTCCACTGCCGCCTCCCCGTCCGCCGCCTCCCCGGCAATCTCGAAACCCCGCTCCGAGAGCAGGTCCCGGAGGCCCGCGCGAAACAGGGCGTGATCATCGACGATCAGGATCGAGACCGCATCCGGGTTCTCCTCCTGCGGAGCGTCCGGGTTCTTCCGGCCCGGCGACCAGGCGTTTATCTCGGTCTCGCTCTGTCCGGTCACCGTGGGAGATCCTACGTCCTGGAGTGGGGTTGACCGAGGTCGAGGGGGACCGGTCCTCTCATTAGCTACTTCCGTTTCAGCAGCACCCGGGATTCGGCGAAGAAGCTCGCGCCGCTGCCACTCCGGAGCCGTAGGTTGAGCTCCGCATCCACCGCTCGTCTCGTGCCGAGCGCCGCCTGGACCTGCTCCTCGCCCGCGCCTGCGAGCACGAGCACGAGGTTGGCCGTTGAGTTCGCCTCCGCGTTGGCGCTCTCGGTCCGGAGCGCATAGCGGGAGTCGCCGACCACGATCGAGCCGCCGGCTCGGACCTGCACCCTCTCGGCGGCGCCGGCGGCAACCAAAACGCTCACGGGCCCCTCGCCCTGCCACTGGACGCGGTCGACGCTGATCCGCGGCTTGCGGATCTTCGCCATCTGATCGACCGCCGTGCCGATGTTCCAGGTGCTCGCGTGTGAGGTCAGCACGGTCAGCTCGAGGTCGCCGCCCAGCTCACCGTTGACGCCGTATCGGCTGCTGATGCACGGGTTCGGCGAAGCGGTGCCCGGATCGCCTGTGCAGTCTCCCGCCGGCTCCCCATCGCGAAACACGGTGACCGCGTTGAGGTCAGTGCCCGGAGGCATCAACGAGGAATCGATCCTGAAAACCAGCTCGAGCGGCTCCAGCGCGCTCGCCTCGGGCGCCTCGATCTGAACCTCCCAGTCGAAGAAGCTGAAGCCGGGCTCGGGCGTGCTCGCGGTCGGACCCTCGGTGATCGTGACCGTTCCGCCGCCAGGGCTGGTGACCGAGGTGCTGATCGGATCCGACGCGCTGGTACCGGTTCCGTTCGGGTCGGTGCTGACCGACTGGCCTGGGCCGGCATCACCCTGTGTGGTGTCGGTCTGCACGGCCGAGTCGACCGTCCACTCGCGGCTTGCCGGGGTCAGGTCGGTGTTGCCCGCTGCATCGGTCGCCCTGACCGAGAATTGATGCTGGCCCTGAGTCAGATCGCTGTAGGACTTGGGCGAGCTGCAGGCGCTCCAGGCGGCCGCATCGAGCATGCACTCGAAGCTCGAACCCGGTTCGTCGGCGGCGAAGCCGAACTGTGCCGCAGTCGACGCCGTGCTGCGCGACGGTCCGTAGCTGATCCCGGTCTCCGGTGCGGTCGTGTCGGTGGGCCCGCCGCCCCCGTCCGGCTCGAGCGATGCGAACAGCAAGCGGTATTCCGTCGGGGCCAGATTGATCGTAGTTGCGTCCTCGAGCGAGCCTTGGTCATCCCACCATTCGGTCGCATATTGATCTGTGGCGGTCGCGCAGCCCTGCGTGTAATAGCGAACCGCCATCTCGCCAGTGGGCAAGTCCCAGACGCCCCACCAGCCCCCACTCGAGCCGACCGGGTCGGCCAGTAGCTCGCCGCTCGTCTTGTCGACGACCTCGACGCAGATCCCATCGAGGTCCGCGCCAGAGGCTGCGTCGGCGACGGTCCCTTCGAGGCTTCCGCCCCCGTCGGCCAGCTCCGCGTCCGCGAGTTGCTCGGTCATCCCACCCTCGACCGTGACTAGCTGGGCCCCGGCCCGGGTGGGCGAATCACCGTGGTACTCCCCCGCGTAGGGCAGATATCCACTGCAGCCGCTGAGATAGATCGCCCACTGCCCTGCGGGGATGCCGCGGATCTCATACGCGCCCGCGTCATTGGCTTGTCCGCCCTTCACCATTAATCCTGATTCAGGATCACGGACTACGACGCAGGCGTACGCGATCGAATCGCCGGCGGAGTCGAGGATCCGCCCCGTCAAGGTCCCCCCGACCGCCAGCTCGGCATCGATGCCTCCGGTCGTCGCGCCCGCGGTGACCGGCACCGGAGCGGCGTCTTCGAAACGCGGCGCGTCGTCGTAGTACTCACCGACTAGGTCCTCGGTGGCCGGGCTGCCACAGGGAGTGAACCGGACGTGCCACGATCCGCTCGGAAGGCTCTTAATCGCGTATTCGCCCGCCGCGTTGGTCTGCTCGTAGCTCCCGAGGCCTTCATTGGTTTCTACGCAGATTCCCTCCACGGGACCGTCGGGCCCGGTGACGGTACCGGTGATCCGTCCGCCGGTAGCCAGGCTCGCGTCGATGCCCTCGACCCGTCCCTCGCCCGTGTACAGGACCCGGTCGGCTCCCGCCCAGTCGGTGTAGTCGCGATCGTTGTAGATCTCGCTCAAATAGTTACCGGAGGAGCAGGCGTGGAAGCTGAGTACGTAGCTACCGGGTATGAGGTTTCCGGTGAGCTCGTAGTGGCCGTTCGCGTTGGTCCTCCCGTACGCGTAGCCCGATCCGTCCTCGCTGGTCGCATAGACGCACGCCCCAACCAGCAGCTTGCCGGTCTCATCCGCACGCACCTCGCCGCTGATCGTCGGCGCCGATGCCAGCCGCGCCTCGATCCCGCTCACGTCCTCGCCACTCGAGACCGTGATCGGCGTAGCGTCCTGAATCTCGGCTACGTCATTCCAGTACTCGGTCGCGTAGGCACCAGCGCCGCAGCCCTCGAAGCGGAGGCCGTAGGCGTCGTCCTGGACACCTTCGAAGACGAACTTGCCCTCAGGGCCGGTCTGGACGGTGTAACCGGCCCCATCGCTGAGCCTGAACCCGTATACGCACGCGTCCACGAGCGGGCTGCCGTCCTCATCGAGCACGGTGCCGCTCACTGTGGCGCCTCCGCCCCCCGGGCCGCCGCCGCCCCCTGGGCCTGTGGCGAGACTCGCGTTGATCCCGGCGGTCACCTGGCCTGGGGTGACCGGTACCAAGGTGGCCTCCTCGGCGCTCGCCTTGTTCTCGTAGTACTCGCTCTCGAGGCCGTGGCCATAGCAATCGGAGAACGAGACCGTGTAGTCGCCAGCGGGTAGTCCGGTGATCCGATAGTTGCCCTCGGGGTCGGTGCGTGCCTCGGTGTAGAACTCGCTCTCGCCGGGGCTGACACAGATTCCCTCGCGAGGCAGGCCATCGTCGTCCGCCACGACGGTGCCGGTGATGACTCCACCCGAGCCGGACAGGGTGGCGTCGATGCCGCTGAGAGGCGAGCCCGCCTCGAGCTGCACGGGCGTCGCCGATTCCGGCTCGGCGAGCGGTACGTCCTGCCAGTACTCGCCGACCAGGAAGTCATGACCGCCGAAGCAGCCGGGGTCGAACCGGATCTTGTACTCACCGGGTTCGAGGCCGCCGACCTTGAAGTGCCCGTCCGGGAAGCTGGGCGCAATCCGTGAGGTCAGGGCCGGATCGGTCGGTTCGAGGTGAACACAAGAGTTCCAGATGCCGTCGCCGACCTCGTCGCGGACAAAACCCTCGATGCTCGCCCCCACTCGCAGCGTCGCATCGACGCTCACGGCCGCTCCGTCGGCGACCGTCACTGCAGTCGCCTCGGATAAATCGCTGACATTGTCGTGGTACTCGACGACGTAGCTCGTGCCGTCGTCGGCGAACCCGTACTCCTGGTTCACCCCGCAGCCATAGATCCAGAGCGTGTAGTCATCATCCGCGAGGCCTTGGATCGTGTAGATGCCACTTGCATCGGTGCTCGCGAACCCATCGACATCGCTGGGATAAGGGCTGACCTGGACACAGATCCCAGCGATTGGGCTCCCGTCCTCGCCGGAAATCGTGCCGCTGATCGAGCCGCTCGCGGCATGGCCGACCGCGGGGGCAGCCAACCCAACTGTGATCACGGTAAAGCAGACAAGAAGGGCCCGGCCCATCAGCCCTTGCTGGCGACGCGGAGCGCTCTCACGGATCATTGGTATCTCCCTGATTCGATTGACCTCCCCTCCGGCCCGATCAAAGGGTTCGAAAACAAGGTGGTAGTTATCTGAGAGTGAATTTCACGCTATGCGGCCCGTCATGTAAATAGGCCGTCGGAGCCATCTTCCGTTCAATTGATTGAACGCTCGCCTTGACTTTGCCCACCGTACTCGCCGCCGACGCGCCTTAAGTGGAGGCCGGGAGCGATCAGGGGGAGGGAATATCTGGGGGGTGTCAGATCGCCGGACTCCGACCGACGTTCTTGATCGCGACGGTTAACGCAGTCGAGCCGCGCACCCGAACGATGCCCTCGCCCGCTTAGTCGATCTAGCTGACCAGGTTAGCCCCGGTGAGGAGATCCCTACCCCCGCGCCCCGCCGACCAGGACCCGCTCGCAGCTCTTGGTCTTGTTCTTCTCTCGCTTGGCGATAACGCAGCGGTCCTTGCCGGGGCCGCCGCGGAGGACGTTTCGCTTACCGCCGCCGCCGAAGAGGACGTCGTCGCCCTTGCCGCCGCGGAGCGTGTCGTCGCCCTCGTTGCCGAACAGGCGGTCGTCGCCGGGGCCGCCGGAGACACGGTCATCGGCGTTGCCGGAGGAGAGGTTGTCGCTACCGCCTTGCCCCCGGACCACGTCCTCGCCCCCGGCGCTGCGCAAGCGGTCTCGACCGGGGCCGCCCTCGAGAAGATCGTCGCCGGCGTTGCCCTTGATGAAGTCGCCGCCCCCGCCGCCCAGGGCGACGTCGGCGCCGCTCTTGCCGCGGATCGTGTCGCGGCCACCGTCGCCGGTGAGACAGTCGTCGCCGGCGAGGCCGACGACCGTGTCCCGTCCGCCGTTG
>JBPCOO010000270.1:0-3786 GCA_051000155.1 Solirubrobacterales bacterium
CTACAGCTTCGCCTGCGCTGGCGACCCTGCGGTTGGCACTCCGCGCGAAGACTGCCGCTCCAGCGTGAGGCTGTCGCGCAAACACATGACGAACAGGACGACGACCGCTGAAAATGAGCACTGAGGAAAACGGGTCGGCCTTCTGGCCGCCCGATCAGGCCATCCGGGCCCGCAAGGTGTGCCGGTGGAGCTTCAGAAGGTTGTGCGTTGCGGCGATCAGACGCCATTCCGAGCGCGCGGCGGCCCGACCTCTTCGTTCGAACCGATCGATGCGCCGGTTCGCCTTGATTTGGGCGAAGACCGGCTCGATCATCGGCATGCGCTTCGAATAAAGCTCGCCACCGCGCTCCGTGGCAAGCACGCTTCGCATGAAGTCGTAGGGGCCGCCGAGGCGCGTCTTGCGCGGTCGATTGCGGGTGGTGTCGGGCGCGACGATCGGGGTCATGCCCCGCTCTCGCAGGGCGTCGATGTGGTTGTTCGACCAGTAGCCGGCATCGGCCAGCACCACCTGGGGGCGCTCGCTGACGCCGGCATCGGCGAGCTCGCGCTCGGCCGCTGAGATCATCGGGTCGAGCTGCTCGAAGTCCGCCACCTCGGAGGCGATCTCGGCGGCGACGATGATCTGATCGGAGGTGGCCACGGCCTGGGCGTTGTAGGCGGGGATGAAGCTGCGCCCGAGCTTCATTCGCCGTGCGTCAGGGTCGGTGGTGTTGATCTTGCCCTCTGGCTTTGGGGGTGGGGTGTGGGGCTTTGGCGGGCCGCCGAAGCGGCGCCCGTCCTTCATCACCCCGCGGGCGCGATAGGCCTCGTAGGCGTCGTTGGCATCGCGCTCTGCCCGCCACTCCTCCCGCAGGCGACGCTCGCAGATCTCAAGCCGTTTGGCACGATCAACGGGCACCGGCTCTGCCCGCTCGGCGCGCTCGGCGTCGAGGCGCCGCTTTGCCTGCCGAAGCCAGCCCCTGCGTCCCTGCTGGGTGGCCAGCTGCTCGGGGAGCTCATCACCCCGGGCGGCGCCGTAGCGCTCGTCCTCGTCGGCATCGACGCGCTCCGCCTCGACCAGGATCTCGGCAGCGATCTCCTCGTAGCTGCGGATCGCCCCATCGGAGGCCGCGGCGGCGAACTTCGAGCCGTCGACGGCGATCACACCCGCCCGCACCAGCCCAGCGGCGGCGCAGAGGCCGAGCACCTGGCCGAAGAGCTCGGCGAAGGCCTCGCTGTGGCGAACGCGGAAGCGAGCGACCGTCGCGTGGTCGGGGGCCTGGTTGGCGCAGATCACCCGGAAGGCGACGTCCTCGCGGCAGCGGCGCTCGATCCCCCTGGAGGAGCGCTCGCCGACCGAGTAGGAGTAGGCCAGCAGCGTCACCATCATCTTTGGTTCGTGGGCCGCTCGGCCGTGGCCGTCGGCGCGGTAGGAGGAATAGAAGCCCTCGAGGTCGAGCTCTTCTATCGCCTCGATCACGAACCAGGCGAGGTGGTCTTCCGGCAGCCACTCGCGCAGATCCGGCGGCAGTAGTAGGGGTTGCTCTCGGTCGCAGGTGAGGAAGTTCTGAGCCATGCCGCAAAGGGTCTTAAACGCGGCGGACGGAGCGGGGGTTTGTGCGACAGCCTCGCGTGAAGGCGGGAGGGAGTTCACCGTGTCTTCGCTCAATAGCCAACAAAGAGCAGAAGGCTTGCTGCGAAGCTATTCGACCTCGATGCGGAGGTTCTCCAACAAATACCGTTGGGGTACCCCCCACGCGTTGACCACGTAGCGGCCCTCGGAGGGGTCCAGCTTGCGGCGCAGCCGCGAGGCGTGGGAGTCCAGCGTGCGGGTGCGAGCGGAGCTCTCATAGCCCCAGATGTCCCCCAGCAGCTCAGCCTTCGTGAACACGCGCTCGGGCTCGGCGGCGAGATAGCGGAGCAGCTCGAACTCCTTGTTGGAGAGCTCGACCCTTCGCCCGCCGACCACCACCTGGCGCGAGCAGGGATCGAGCCGTAGCTCCCCCACCCGGACCGGTCCTCGCTCATGGGCGCGCCGCCCGCTGGTGGCGAGCCTGATCCGCTCCAGCAGTTCTGGGTAGTGGAACGGCTTTACGAGGTAATTGTTGGCTCCCGCGCGGAGGCCTCGAACCCGCTGCTCGTCGCTCCCGCGCCCGCTCAGCACGATTACCGGCAGATCGGGGTCGTAGGGCGCTGCGGCGCTACGGTCGGCGCGGATCTCGCGCAGGACGTCGAGCCCGCCGGCGTCGGGCAGGCTCAGGTCCAAGAGCAGCAGGTCGGGCTCCTCGTAGCGGGCGAGGCGCAGCGCGTCCTCGGCGGTCGGGGCGCCGAGCGCCTCGTAGCAGTCCGGGCCGCGTCAAAATTCCTCGCACCGGCATGAAGGCGCTTGGGCAAGCGGAGCGACGACTGAGGTCTTGCTCGAAGCTGTATGAGAACAAGAAAGTTCCGGTCGTTTCCCAAGCAGCTACGCGGCGTCGGTTAGGGCACTGCCGCCTTTGGGAGAGCGCTGCCCCTCCCCCAGATGGCCGCGTGCCCGCTGTCTGCGGCTTGGGGATCTTCACTGAAGCCGCCCGTTAGCCTGATTGGCTCGCATTCACATGGCTATCCGCGTGGATGGCGCACAGAAAGACGCTGAGTGAGGCACATCTGAAGGTCCTTCGATGGGTCGCGGAGGTCCTAGCGGCCCGCCTGAAGCCTCGACAATCTTGTTGACGATTACCCACCGCCCGCTGCTCGGCAAGTGCCTGCAGCTCAGTCGGGTCACCGTGCGCGGCAGGCGGATACCTGCGCAGGGAACGCACGTCAGCTTGGTGGCAAGGGAAAGGGCGGCGGGGATGCCGCCAGGTCTCGGAAAGCATCGACCACCGGGCGGCTCTGCGGCCCACCTTCGCTACTCCGCAGGCTACGCGAGGTGAAACCGCGTCTGGGGTGACGGATTCCTACCGTTCGCGGCACTGAAGAGGTTCGGCCTACCGGGCTCTACTCTTGCGCGGCCCTGCATGTTGGATGGCGCGAGAAGCACCACGCTGGTTCTCACCCGTACCGGATCATCGATCAGCTGGGGAAGCTCCCGTGCAGCTGTCGGTGGGCCCGCTCGTAAACGCTGCGGATGCCTGGTCGCGGGTGCCTGGGGCCGAAGGCGAGAAAGGTCCAGCAAAGTTCACCGTCACCACTGCGGACCAGCTGGAGCACGAAGCCGAACGGCCGCTCCGACGGCGGCCCCTGCGTCGGTAGGTAGAGCTTGGCGCAGCCCCGCAGACGCGTCCCGTCCGAGCCCGGGTCCTCGCACGGACGTAGGCCAGCGAGCGCGATGCCATTCGCTTCGAGGGAACGCCGGGCTGATGTGGCCACCTCCAGCGATCCACCTGAGAAGCCGCGAACTGCCCCGCGCCAGATCGACTCGCTGAACAGGACCGAAAGGCGTCGCTCAGAGCCCCCAGCGGGCAAGCTCAGCCCTCGCCGTCGGCCGGTGCCATCGCGCCGCGAAGAGCGTCGAGCTCCTCGGCTGCGACTGGCGTGACGCCCAGTTCCTCGTGGACCGACTCGATCGAGGGCGGATCGCTGACCTCAAGCAACTGAGAAGCGAGCCTGTCCATGCGATCCCCCAGACGTTCTGCCTGCCGCTCATCCAGTGTCTCGACCGCCGCGAGTGATCTCTCATCACCCTCAAGCTGGCTCTCAAGTTCTTCCAGAAGCGGGTCGTTTTGAGCAGCCATGCCTCGAAGGTACTCCTAGGTTGGGAGGGAGCAGGCGAGGGCCGATGGATGCAATGTCAGGCGAGCAGCCGAACGAGGAGGAGATATGTCG
>JBPCOO010000321.1:0-8330 GCA_051000155.1 Solirubrobacterales bacterium
CGGCTCATAGACCGAGGCGGGACCGCCGCTGAGCACGATCGCCTTGGGGGCTCGGTTGCGGATCCGCTCGATCGGAACCGTCGCCGGCAGCAGCTCGGCGAAGACGCCGCACTCACGGATCCTGCGGGCGATGAGCTGGGAGTACTGGCCGCCGAAGTCCAGTACCAGCACCTCCTCGATCCCGGGCTCGACGCCCACCTCCTCCGGCCCCGCGACCTCCGCGATGGCTGTGGGGGCCGCCGGTTCAGTCATCGGCGACGCCGACGCCGGCCGCGACCGCGCTACGCCCGTTCGAGCCCATTCCGACCGACTGCTCGCTCTGGAGCTGCTTACCCTCGGTCTGCAACGCCGGGGCGACCATGATCTCGGCCCGGTGGAAGGAGGGGATGTCCTCGTAGCCACAGGTGGCCATCGAGGTCCGCAGCGCGCCCATCAGGTTGAAGGTGCCGTCGTTCTCGTTGGCGGGACCGAGCAGAATCTGCTCGAGCGTGCCATCGGTGGTGGTGGTGACGCGGGTCCCCCTGGGTAGCGAGGGATGGAAAGTCGCCATTCCCCAGTGATAGCCACGGCCGGGCGCCTCCTTCGCCCTCGCCATCGGCGAGCCGATCATGACCGCATCGCCGCCGCAGGCGATCGCCTTGGAGACATCGCCGCCGGTGCGCATGCCGCCGTCGGCGATCACGTTGCAGTACTGACCGGTCTCGAGCATGTGCTGGGAGCGGGCCGCGGCGACGTCGGCGATCGCGGTCGCCTGCGGGACCCCGATCCCGAGCACGCCGCGGGTGGTGCAGGCGGCGCCGGGCCCGACGCCAACGAGGACGCCGACCGCGCCGGTCCGCATCAGGTGGAGGCCGGTCGAATAGCTGGCACAGCCACCGACGATGCACGGCACCGGCACCTCGGCGATGAACTCCTTCAGGTTGAGTGGCTCCGAGGATCGGCTGACGTGCTCGGCGCTGATCACGGTGCCCTGGATCACGAGGATGTCGAGCCCGGCCTCGAGCGCGACCTCGTAGTAGTCGTTGACCTTCTGCGGGGTGAGCGAGCCGCAGGCGACCGCACCGGCGTCCTTGATCTCGGTGATCCGCTGGACGATCAGCTCCGGCTTGACCGGCTCCGCATAGATCTCCTGCATGAGCTGGGTGGCCCGGCCGGGTGGCGCGTTGGCGATCCGCTCGAGCTGTGCGTCGGCGTCCGCGTATCGAGACCAGATGCCCTCCAGGTTCAGGACGCCGAGGCCGCCGAGCTGGTTGGTGAGCGCCGCGGTATGGGGGCTGACGACGCCGTCCATGGCGGAGGCCAGTAGCGGCAGGTCGAAGCGGTAGGGGCCGAGGTTCCAGCTTATGTCGATGTCGTCGGGATCGCGGGTCCTGCGCGAGGGCACCACGGCAATCTCGTCGAACCCGTACGCCCGTCGTGCCTTCTTGCCTCTACCGATCTCGATTTCCACCTGGTCGACTCCTTGCTGTCGGATTGAACGACCGATTGTAGGGGCGCCGGGCGACGGCCTCGAACCGATCCGGACCCGCAATTTGCGGGGATAGTGCTACGAAACGGGCTGCGCCACCGGCAGTTCGGCCACCTCTACCTGGCCCAGCAGCGCCTCGACCGCGCCCGGGTCGACCATTCCCGCTCCCAGGTGCTGGGTCGACTCGGCTCCGCAGGCGACGGCGTAGGAGAGCCGCTCGGTCGCGCCGACCCCGGCGTGCTGGGCCTTGACGTAGCCGGCGATGAAGGCGTCGCCGCTGCCGGCGCTCGCCACCGTCTGCAGGAGTGGGATAGAGGCCGACAGCGCGACTTTCCGCCCATCCTCCGACAGCACCGCGTGGGCACCGTTGGCGGAGGTGATGATCGCCTGGGAGGCTCCCATCTCCACCAGCCCCCTGACCCCGGCGGCGATCTCCTCGGCACCGGAGAACTCCCAGCCGACGGCCTCCTCCGCCTCGGAGGCGTTGGGAGCGACGATCGCCGGCTGGGCGCGCAGGCCCCGCCGCATCGGCTCGCCGTCGGTGTCGAGCAGCGCGGGGACGCCGCGGGCGGTCACCCTGCCGATCAGCTCCTCGTAGATGTCGGCGGGGGTGCCCGGCGGTAGCGAGCCCGCGAACACGCAGAAGCTCGCCCCCTTGCAGAGATAGTCGAGCCGGTCGGAGAACCGCTCGAGCTCAGCCGCGCTGACCTGCGGGCCGCGCTCGTTGATCTCGGTCTGAGAGCCGGTGGTGGGGTCGACGATCGAGATATTGGTCCGCGAGAGTCCCTCGACGGTGACGAAGTCGTGTAGCACCTGCTCCGCCTCCAATAGCTCGGAGATGCGCTGGCCGGTGGTGCCTCCCGCCAGCCCGGTTGCGATCACCGGCTCCCCGAGCGCCTTCAGCGCCCGAGCAACGTTGACTCCCTTGCCCCCGGGCGCGCGCCGCGCCTCGGTCGCCCGGTGCCGCAGGCCCAAGGAGATCCTCGGGACCGCGACGGTGCGATCGAGGGCCGTGTTGAGGGTGACGGTGAGGATCAACTCGTCCGCTCCTCATGGTTGTCCCCGGTGCGCCGACGCTCCCGTCGCAGCCGGCTACTCTCGCGCTCGGCCTGGTTCCGTTCGGTTTCTCTCACCTTCGCCTCCCTCCCACTGCCTCCGCCTCTGCGTCGGAGGGCAAGCCCCGTGCCTGCCAGCAGAACCATAGCCCCACCACCGATCAGGGCAATTGCCAACAAGTTGCCGGCGTCCTCAGCCAGCCCACCCGGCTCCGCCACCGCCCGAGTTGCAAGCAAGGGCACCTCACCGACGACGGTCTCCCCCACCCGCACCCTGGCCGTCCCCAGCCGCTCGCCCTGCTCCACCGCGCGATCGATCCGATCGGGAAGCTCGAGCTCGGTATCCGCCCGCTCGCCGTCGCGGAGCTGGACCTTGACGCCACCGCGACTTATAACCCGCAGGGGCTGCTCCTCACCGTCGACGGCGAGCGCGGCGACCACCTCGCGGCGCTCGATCGGGGTCCGGGTCCGGTAGAGGGAGAAACCGTAGTCGAGCAGCCGCTTGGTCTCGGCGTCCCGGGCGCTCTCGCTCGGCGCGTCGAGCACGGCGCTGATCAACCGCACTCCCTTGCGCTCGGCGGAGGCGACGAGCACGTAGCCCGCGCCGTTGGTGTGGCCGGTCTTGATCCCGTCCACCCGGGGATCGCTGCGGGCAAGCGAGTTGCGGGTCTCCACCTGACGGACGCTCGCGCCGCTGTCCAACCGGGCCGAGGTCTGCGCGACGGTACGGCGGAAGAAGCGATTACGGCGCAACTCGACCGCCAGCGTCGCCAGATCCCTGGCACTGGAGAAGTTGTTCGGGTCGTCGAGACCGATCGGGTTGGCAAAGCTCGAATCCTCCATCCCCAGCCGCCGTGCAGCCCGATTCATCCGGTTGACGAAGCGCTCCCTCGAGCCAGCCGCGCCCTCGGCGACGGTCACCGCGGCGTCGTTGGCCGAGGGCAGCATCATCGCCGTGATCAGGTCGCGTACCTCGAGCTTTTCGCCGGTTTGGAGGCCGAGGACCGACTCCACCGGTAGCGGGTCGTAGTCGGCCGCCGGTAGTTGCTCGTCAAGATCGAGTCGCTGAAGCGCAACGTAGGCGGTCATCATCTTGGTTGCGCTGGCGATCGGCAGCGAGCGGCCCGGAGCCCGAGCAGCGAGGGTGGCACCGTCGGCGGGGTCGATCAGGATCCAAGACCTGGCCTCGAGCTTGGGGCCGGCGGCAACGGCGGGGGGCGGAGGGCGGACCAGCGAGAACGCCAACGCGGCGAGGGTCGCGGCCAGGGCGAGGTAAATGATGCTCCCGGCGGCTCGGGAGCGATCGGCGGTCGAGATGGGCATCTACCGTAGTTTGAGCTTCTCGCCGGTCGTCAGCGCCTGCGGGTCAACCTTGGGGTTGAGACGCTGGATCTCATCGACCGAAACCCCGAAGCGTTCGGCAATCGAGGTGAAGCTGTCACCGGACTCGACCGTGTAGCGCTTGGGCGGGCTCTCGCCGTCTTCGGCGTTGGAGTCTCCAGTGCTTTCTGCGTTGGAGCCTCCGCCGCCGCCTCCTCCGCCCTGGACCTGGCCGTTGCCGGAACCACCCGCGGTGGGGGCGGTCGCCTCCTCGGAGGAGCCGACCACCATGAAGATCGCGATCACCACGCCGGCAAGCGCAAGGGGCGCGAGCAGGCGCGCCGGGCCGCGGGGGCGGCGGGGTCCCTCCACGGTCGGAGGAGGGGGCGAGGGGCCGCCGCGTCTCGTCTCAGTCGCCACGGCCGCGAAAAAAGGTTGGGGAAAGCAGAACCATCATTGGCCTACAACGATGGTACGCGTTCTTGGGCCTCGTTAAACCCGCTGCTCAGGGTGAGAAATCCTGCTGTCATGAGATCCGCCTCCCGGCGCCGTCTCGGATTCGAGGAAGGCACAGATCGCCGGCTCCGCCGTCCCGGCCATACCGGCCGCCGCTTGCAGCTCATCGGGATCGGTGACCGCCGCCTCGGCCACCACGACCGCCGCCTCGGCCCGGGCTATGCAAAGCCTCGCCCCCTCCGCCGATGCCGACAACGCCGGCGCGTCGAGGACCAGCAGGTCATAGACCTGGATCGTTCGAGCGAGCAGGGCCGCGAACGACTCCGATCGCAACAGCGCGAGCGGCTCGACCCCGTCGGCCTCACCCGCGGGCAACGCCACCGCCACCCCCTCCCTACCAGTTCCCGACCCCCTCAACGGACGCAAGACCTCCTGTGGGCCCGCCCGGCCCAGGAGGTAGTCAGCCAGCCCGGGGGCGGATTCGAGGCCGTGCAGCGCCGCCTGGGAGGGGTCGGCTACGTCGCAGTCGACCAGCAGGGTCTTCCGACCCCTGAACGCCGCGGTCATCGCGATCGCGGCCGCGAGCTCGGAGGCGCGCTCGGTGCCCCCGGCGCCCGTCACCGCCAGCACCCCCGGACCGGTGCGGCGATAGCCGAGCGAGAGGTGGCTCAAAAGCTCGCTCACCTCGAGGCCCATCGGCAGCGAGCTCGAGCGCGAGACGCTGACGACCGGGAGCCCGTGGGAGGCGGCGGCGGCCGCGGTCTCGATCGCCGGTCGGCTCGGTGCTCGCCGGGCGCTCAGACCGACTCCGACCACCAGCCCGGCGATCGCGCCCAACAGGGTCCAGAGCGGCGCGGGACGATCGGAGGCCGGCTCGGTCGGCAACTCAGCCGACTCCAGCACCTCCACCGCCGGTGGCTGCGCCAGGGAGTCGTCGAGACGACCGATACGCTCGGCCAGCTCCGTCGCCTCTGCCGAGGCTGGATCGATCTCCGCGAGGTCGTCGCGGAGCCCGTCGCGGGTCCGGCGCAGCCGGCGTCGCTCGCGCCTGACGGCAAGATCGGCGGTGGACTCGGCAAAGGCGTTGGCGGCGGCGACCGCGAAGCTCGCCACCTCCGAGGTGGCAGCCACGGAGATGCCGCCATCGAGCGGAGTGGCGGTGACATCGCTCAGCAGATCCGCCCCGGGGACGTCGTCTCCGAGCCTACCGGCCGCGTCTACCGCTACCTGATCGGAGGAGACCAGGGCCGCCAGCCGGTCGGAGTCGAGACCTGAGCGCGAGGTCCCGGTAACCACCAGCTCCGCCTCCGCCCGCCACAGCGGATCGTCGACGATGCCCCAGCAAAAGCCCACCAGCCCGCCCAAGGTCGCCGCGACGACCAGCGTAGCCACGCTCGTCCGCAGCCTCGCAAGCGCGGTGGCCCCTCGAGGCAGGCCGCTCACATCTCCTCCGGCGCCTCGATCCCCAACAGCTCGAGCGAGGTCGCGATCACCGCCCTGGTCGCGGCGCAGACCTCCAGGCGCGCGCCCTCCAGACCCTCGCCCTCGCCCACCACCCGGCAGTCGCGATAGAAGGCGTGGAAGCCAGCGGCCAGATCGCGTGCGTAGGCGCCGATCAGGTGAGGCTCGCGGCGGAGCTCCGCTCGCTCCAACAAAACCGGGAACTCAGCCAAGTCGCAGATCAGAGCCCGCTCCGCGGGCTCGACCGGATGATCGCGGGAGACCGGCTCCGACCCCACGCCGCCGGAGGAAGCCGCCTTGCGGAAGAGGCTCTGGATGCGCGCGTGGACGTAGCCAACGTAGTGGACGGGGTTGTCGCGCTCGCTGCTGCGGGCGAGATCGAGATCGAGGTCCATCTCGGTCTCATGGCTGCGCCCCACCAGAAAGAAGCGGGCGGAGTCCACCCCGATGTCGTCGACGAGGTCGTCGAGGGTGGCGAACTCGCCCTTGCGCTTTGACATCTGCACCCGCCTGCCGCCCTCGACCAGGTTGACGAGCTGGATGATCGGTGCCTCCAGCACCTCCAGTTCCATCCCCAGGGCTGCGACGGCGGCGCGCAGTCGGGGGACGTAGCCGTGGTGGTCGGCGCCGAGGACATCGATTAGCAGCTCGAAGCCGCGGTCGAGCTTGTCCAGGTGGTAGGCGATGTCGGAGGCGAAGTACGTCGGCTCGCCCGATTCCCGGACCACCACCCGGTCTTTGTCATCGCCCAGCACGGAGGTGCGCAGCCAGCGGGCGCCGTCGCTCCGGTAGCCGAGGCTTCCTTGCTCGACTCGTTCCAGCGCCCGCTCCAGCCCCCCGGAGGCGCGCAGCGCCCGCTCGCTCGCCCAACGGTCGTGATGGACCCGGAAGCGCTCGAGCGAGTCGGAGATGCGCTGCCGCATGCGCTCGCCGCCGGCTACCGCCAGCGCCTGTGGATCATCGCCGCCGGCACCCTCGGCGGCCAGCTCGGCGGCCAGCTCGGCGACGTATTCGCCCTCGTAGCCTCCCGCTGGAACGGGCTCGCCGTTCATTCGAGCGGCGATCGAGCGACCGAATTGCTCGACCTGCCCGCCGGTGTCGTTGAGGTAGTACTCGCGCGCCACCTCGTGGCCGGCATAGTCGAGGACCCGGGCGAGCGAATCACCGTAGGCGGCGTGGCGACCGCTGGCGACGGTCAGCGGGCCGGTGGGATTGGCGCTGACGAACTCGACCAGTATGCGGCGGGCGCGATCGGCGGCGAACCCGGCGGCAAACCGATCCGCCGTCGCCACGGCCCCGGCGGTCTCGCGCAGCCAGGAGTCGGAGACGAACAGGTTGAGAAAGCCCGGGCCGGCGACCTCGGTTCGATCGAGCCGATCCCCGAGCCGCTCGCCGATCAGCCCTCCAAGCCGCTCGGCGACGGCTCGCGGGTTGGAGCCCAGAATCGGCGCCGTCAGCAGCGCGGCGTTGGTCGAGTAGTCGCCGAAGCTGGCCTGCGGTGGGCGTTCGAACGAGATCTCGCCGACGCCCTCGGTCCCCTCGATCGAGCGCAGACAGGAGACGACGGCGGCACGGAGCTCACCTCGGGGGTCGGGCTGGGGTCGGCTCACGCGCGGCACTCTAGAGCCGCACCCCTCGACGGGCCCGGCGCGGGTCGCCGCGACTCATCGGTCTGCCGCGGCCCAGACCTCCGTCCGGAGCGCCTCGGCCGCCGCGCCCGGATCCGCGGCGCCGACGATGCTGCGGGAGGCGGTGACGATTCCGGCCGCCGGCCCGGGCGAGAAGGCCGCCCCCAGCGCGCTCGCCTTTCCGCCCTGGGCACCGACCCCCGGCAGCAGGAAGATCGCCCGGGGCATCAGCTCCCGCAGTCGCTCGAGGAAGCCCGGCCGGGTCGCGCCGACGACCGCGCCGAGGCCGCTCAACCCGCAGGAGCCGACCAGCTCGGCGCCGAGGCCATCGACCATGCCGGCGAGGTGCTCGTGCACCGGCGTACCGCCGGCATCGAGGTCCAACAGGTCAGCCGCTCCCGGATTGGAGGTGCGAACCAAGACGAAGGCCCCGGCTCCGGCCGCTACGGCGCGAGCGACCACCGGCTGGAGCGAGTCCCGGCCCATCAGGGGATTGACCGTCATCGCATCCGCCCCCAGGCCCTCGATCGGGCCCCAGGGGGTAGGGGTCGAGCCGACGATGGCGTCGGCGTAGGGCCCAGCGCTGACCGGGACATCGCCGCGCTTGCCGTCGGCGATCACCAGCAGGCCGGCTTCGGCGGCGGCAGCCACCACTCGCTCGAGCGCGGCCCAGCCGGGTGCTCCGAGCGCCTCGAAGCGGGCGAGCTGGGGCTTGAGCGCCACGCAGGCCTCGGCGGCCGCATCGATCAGCCGCTCCGCGGTTGTGGCGACCGCGGCACCGAGATCCTCGTGGGTCGGTTTCGACCCGGACCCGGAAGCGAACCCGAGCTCAGGCGCCGAGCTCCAGGGCTCGGCGCTGAGATCGGGGTCGAGCCCCCGGCAGACCTGGCTGCGACGCCCGGTTGCGAACGTCGCCAACCGGTCAGCGAAATTTGAGCTCTG
>JBPCOO010000339.1:0-7017 GCA_051000155.1 Solirubrobacterales bacterium
CGGCTCAGGCCAGGGTCGCTTCGCGCTCGAGACCCGCGATCTCGGCCAGCTCCCCCAAGGACTCGCGCATGCATTCACAAAGGTCATCGAGGTCGTCGACGATCTGCGGGTCCACCACCAGCCCGTAGTAGAGACCACCGTCGTAGCTCAGGATCGCGATCCCGAGACCGCAACCCTTGAACAGCGGTACCAGCGGATAGAACTGCTGGAGCTGATCGGTCCCCATATACAAGGGGACCTGTGGACCCGGAACATTGGTGACGGTGAGGTCGAAGAGGCCACCACCGACCAGCCCCCTTACCGCCAACGCCAGCATGTTCGGCGGCGCCAGCCCCAGCGACGAGATCAGCGCCTCGGCTCCGACCGCCTGGCCGCCGCTCTTCAGCTCCTCCATCTCCTCGCAGATCGCGCGCAGCCGCTCGAGCGGATCCGCCGTGGAGACGGGCAGCTCGCAAAGCACGTTGGTGACTTGGTTGCCCTGGTCCTCGCCGTCGTCCCCGCGGATGCTGACCGGCACTTGGACGGTCACCTCGACGCCCTCGAGGTCATGCCCCCTGCGCGCGAGGTGCTTGCGCAACGCCCCGGCCACCGAGGCGAGCACGACGTCGTTGACGGTCGCATCAAGCTCGTCCTTCACCCGTTTGACGCCCACGAGCGATCCGGGCACCCAACCGAAGCGGCGGTTGGGGCCGATCTCCCGGCTGTAGGGGTTGTTGCCGGCGCCGGAGATCACCTCACCCGCCATCTCGCCGAGCCCGGCGGCGATCCCGGCAGCCTCCTTCGCCAGCCCGATCGGGTCGGTGAGCCCGCCGGCCACCGCTCGGGCTAGATCCGCCGGCACTTCGAACCGCTCGCTGACCGCGCCGGTGATCACCTCGGTCAGGCTCGGAGCGTCAGCGGGCTCCCAGGGTTCGGGCTCGGGCGGGGGGCCCTCGTCGGATTCGAGGCTGAACAGCTTCGAGATCATCTCGACGCCGCCGATGCCGTCAATCATGCAGTGGTGGGTCTTGCTGACGAGCGCCCAACAGTCTTCCTCGCAGTTGCCGACCACCCAGTTCTCCCAGAGTGGCCGCGTCCGATCGAGCCGACGGCCGAACAGGTCACCGGCGAAGCCGCGCAGCTCGTCCATGCCCCCGTCTCCGGGCAGATCGACGGCACGGACGTGGTAGTCGAGGTCGAAGTCGGGATCGTCTACCCAGCTCGGGCGGGCGACCTCACCGGGCGCGGAGCGAACCACCTGCCGGTAGCGCGGCACCTCGTGCAGGTTCGCCTCGATCCGACGAGCGAACTCATCCCGGGAGGGGGCGTCCCCCTTGAACACCATCACCGAGCCGACGTGCATATGGGCCGCGCTGCCGTCCTCGATCTGCAGGAAGACCGTATCCAGGGGGCTCAATCTCTCAGCCATACTCTCTCTCCTCTCCCGCCGTCGCCCGATCGCGCCGACGAAAGCGAGTATCCGTCCCTCGTCGGGCCGATGTCAAGTCGAGGTCGCCGGCGCCCGGCGGTGCGGGGATGGGAATCATTGATCTAGCATCCGGCCCCGCTCCCCTACCCCAACCATCGAGGAGAATCGTGGCCGTAGATACCGCCGAAGTTTCGAAGCTGGACGTCGAGCCGGGCACCCTGCCCGAGAAGATGGCCGCCTGGGTCATCCGCAAGGAGCGGGAGGGGGAGCCCACCGAAGCGTTCCAAACCGAGGAGGTCGAGGTCCCCGAGCCCGGCGCCTTCGAGGTGATCGTGCGGGTAATGGCCGCGGGTGTGAACTTCAACAACGTCTGGGCGGCGCTCGGCAAGCCAGTCAGCGTCTTTGGCTACGGCGACCATCCCGACTACGGCCACCACATCGGCGGCTCCGACGCCTCCGGCGTGGTCTGGAAGGTCGGCCCCGGGGTAACCAATTGGAGCCCCGGCGACGAGGTCGTGATCCACTGCAACCAGGCCTCCTACGAGGACGTCGAGGTTCACGGGCTCGACCCGATGGCGGCCCCCTCGCAGAAGATCTGGGGCTATGAGACCACCTGGGGCAGCTTCGCTCAGTTCACCAAGGTCCAGGCGCAGCAGCTCCTGCCGAAGCCGAAGAACCTCTCCTGGGTCGACAGCTCCGCCTACGGTCTCACCTACTTCACCGCCTACCGGATGCTGATGAACCGGGCCAAGATCCAGGCCGGCCACAACGTCTTGATTTGGGGCGCCGCCGGCGGCCTCGGCGTGTTCGCCTCCCAGTTGGTGAAGGCGGCCGGCGGCAACGCCGTCGGCGTGGTCAGCAGCGAGGACAAGGGCGAGCTCTGTAAGCAGCTCGGCTGCGTCGACTACATCGACCGGCGCGAGTTCGATGGGATGATGAGGACCGGGGAGGAGACCGCTGACGAGGAGAAGGCGCGGTTCAAGGCCTCGCTCGGGTTTGCGAAGAAGGTCAAGTCGATCCTCGGCGACGCGCCCGACATCGTCTTCGAACACGTCGGCCAGGCCACCTTCCCGACCTCGGTGTTCACGGTCAAGCCGTTCGGCAAGGTCGTCATCTGCGGCGCCACCTCCGGCTACACGCTCGACTTCGACGTTCGCTACCTGTGGATGAAGCAGAAGGAGATCCTCGGATCCCACTTCGCCAACGCTTACGAGTGCATGCAGGCCAACCAGCTCATGGCCGAGGGCAAGATCCGGCCGGTGCTCTCGGAATCGATGGACTTCGACGGCGTTCCCGAGGCGCACCAGATGATGCACGAGAACCGGCACTCGGGCAAGATCACCTGCCGGGTCGGCGCCACCGATGACGAAAGCGGCCAGCATGAGGACGGCCCCGGCGCGATCTGGGCCGAGGTCGGCGGCTGACGCCTCGCGTGTATCCCTCCTCCCACCCACTTCAGCGTTGGCCCCACAGCAATCGCGCCGTCTGGCTGGTCGCCGCGCTCGTCGCCGCGGTCCTGCCTTTGGTCGCCAGCCCGATCTTCACTCCACTGAACGAGGGCGAGCCCGGCGGCGCGAGCATCGTCGACTTCGAGTTCGCGGGCTCGGTCGAGCGGGCCGAGGAGATCATCGGAATCTGGGAGGCCGAGGACGTGGTCGGGACGGCCAAGGCGATCCAGCTCTTCGACTTGATCTATCCACTCGTCTACGCGGCGGCGTTCGCCGGGCTCGCGTTGGCGGTGGGACGCCTCTGGGCCGCGGCGGGGCGTCCGCGGCTCGCCGAGTTCGCCCCGGCCGCCGCCTGGGCGGTAACGGCGGCGGCCGGCTTCGACTACATCGAGAACCTCGGCCTGGCGGTCTCGCTGTGGGGAGACCCGGCGGCGCCCTGGCCGCAGATAGCCTACGTCGCCGCCGTGATCAAGTTCGCGGGCATTTACCTGGCGCTCGCCTATGCGCTCTCGGGGGCGTTACCGCTGTTTCAGCGGCTACGTCATTCCCGTCAAACCGCCTAGTCGAGCCCAAGGATAAGATTCCGCCATGGCTGAAGTCAACGTATTGGACTGGCACGTGCACCCCTTCCGGGCGGACCGCTGGTATGAGATTTGGCAGCCCGCGGTCGAGCGCGCGGGGGGCTTCGGCGCAACCTCCTGGTCGCTGACCCGTTCCGAGGATGATCCTCTCCACTTCCGTCAGACCACGGTCTGGCAGGACCGTGAGGACTTCGCTCGCTACTGGGCCTCCGACGAGATCGCCAACGCGCGCGAGCGGGCGCTCGACTACTACAACAAGCCGCTGCTGCCAACCTGGCACCAGTTGATCGCCTCGACCTAGAAGCGCGGCTCTCCGGCGGCCGCGTCCGCCGCTACTCGCGAATCAGCATCACCGAGGTGGACTTGACCATCGCGATGACCTCGTCGCCGACCTCGATTCCCAGCTCGCGGATCGCGTCCCGGGTGATCACGGCGCTGACCAGCGACGGTCCCGTCTCCACCTCGACGATTCCCATCACCCCGTCGATCTCGATCGAGCGAACCACGCCGGGGAAGCGGTTGCGCGCCGAGAGCTGATCGCCGGTCCTGTGGCGCTCCGGCTCCGCCCCGAGCCGACGCAGCTCCGAGCGCGGGATCAGCCTCCGGTTGGCCTCGTCGCGCTCAACCGCGATCTTTCCCGAAGCATCCCAACGCCGGATCGTGTCGGGGCTGACCCCCAAGGCTTTGGCGGCTTCGCCCACGCTGACGAACTCTGAAGGGATCTCTGGCACGCCCTCCTTCATATCACCATGACTCGTCATCGCAGCCCCGTCGGTGTCGTACCCCCGGCCACCAACCTGGTTGCCGCCGCCTTCCATACCGCCACCACCTCGACGCCGGGAGCGAGCCCCAGGCCCTCGGCCGACTCCGGAGTGACCTCGGCTACCAGCGATTGGCCCGCATCGAGTCCGACCCTGACCCGGCCGCCGATTCGCGTCAGCGAGGAAACCCTCGCCTCCAGTCGATTGCGCTGCGAGCCGTGCACCGTGCTATCCCGCGGCTCGAGCGCTATCTCCCATGGGTGTACTGAGATCGACACCGGCCCGGGCTCCACCGACTCGGTGGTCACGACCACGCTTCCGGTGCCGAGGGTGATCTCGCTCGCTCCGCCGGGCAGTCTGCGCGCGGTGCCCGCGAGAACCACCGCCCCGGTGACGGTCGCTACAAACTCGGAGGCCGGCTTCGCGGCCAGCTCCTCGGCCGAGCCGCGCTGAACCAATCGCCCCCGCTCGATCACCGCGATCTCCCCCGCCAGCATCGCCGCCTCGGAGAAGTCATGGGTGACGATCAGCGCCGGCACTTCCGCCGCGGCGATCGCGACATCGAGCCGGCGCATGGCGTCTCCGCGGGTGGCTGCATCGAGCGCACTTAGGGGTTCGTCCAGGAGCATCAGCCGAGGACCGGAACCGAGCGCTCGCGCCAAGGCGACCCGCTGGCGCTCCCCGCCGGAGAGATCTGCGGGTAAGGCCTCGGCGAGGCCGGCTACGCCGAAGCGCTCGAGCAGGTCCAGCGCCATTCCCTTGCGCCCGCCTCGGGGCCCGCGAAGCCCGTAGGCGACGTTGCGCCAGGCGCTCATGTGAGCGAACAGGGCATGATCCTGAAACAGATAGCCGCAGCGGCGGTGCTCCGGCGCCAGGTCCACGCCGACCTCGGTGTCGAACCAAACCTCGCCAGCGCACTGTATCCGTCCCACCTCCGGCCGAACCAATCCGGCGAGAGCTCCACAGATGGTGCTCTTGCCCGCCCCGGAGGGTCCGACCAGCGCCAGCCGCCCGGTCGCCTCGACCTCAAAGCTGACCTCGAGGCCGAAGTCCCGCAGGCCGAGCTGGAGCTCAGCGGCCAGCATCGCGCCTCCCGGCCCCGAACGGTCCGGCGATGCTCGCCGAGCGTCGCGGAGCCATCAGCTTGATCGTCACCAGCAAGGCCCCCGAGATCGCGATCAATGCAACCGAGAGCGCCAGAGCCCCATCGAAGTCGGAGCCGAACAGCTCGAGGATCGCCAGTGGCGCCGTCTGGGTCACCCCCTGGAGCGAACCGGCGAACACGATCGTCGCCCCGAACTCCCCGAGGGCCCTCCCCCATGCCAGCGCCGCCCCCGTAATCAGCCCTCCCCGCGAGGCGGGGAGGAAGATCCGGGCGAAGGTGCGCGCCTCCGAGGCTCCCAGTGTCCGCGACGCCGCAACCCAGCGTGGATCGACCGCCTCAAACGCCGCCTGCGCCCCCCGCAGGTAGAAGGGAGCTGATACGAACACCAGCGCGACAACCACCCCTGCGGTCTCGAACACCAGCCGGATGCCGAGGTCGGAGACGGCGCCGCCGAGCAGCCCCGCCGGACCGAAGGCCGCCAACAGCCCGATCCCCGCGACCGCGGGTGGGACAACCAAGGGTAGCTCGACCAGCCCGACCACCAGCTCTCGCCCGCGAAACGATCTCGTGGCCAGCAGGTAGGCGGCTGGCGTCCCGAAGACGACGATCAACATCAAGGCCAGGGCCGAGGTCCCGAGGCTGAGCAGGAGGGCATCGCGGGCCGCGCCCCCACCGAGGCTGCTCAGCACCTCCATAGGGCTCGATTGGAGGAAGACCGCCAGGATCGGAAGTCCACCGAGGAGCAAGGCCGCCGCAAGCGCCACCCCGCAGATGGCGGGGAACCAGCGGCTCATCATCGGGCCGCGTCCGGCGCTGCCGCCGGGTCCTCGGTGTCCCCGCTCGGCGGCGGCACGAACCCGGCCTCCACCAGCAGTCGCCGCCCCCGCGCGGAGGTGAGCTCGTCGATGAAGCCGTTCGCGCGCTCGGGCTGATCGGAGGAGGAGACTACCGAGATCGCGTAGGAGATCCGGGGCTGCAGTCCAGCGGGCAACTCGATCGCGCGCAAACCCTCGACTGCTGCGACATCGGAGGCGTAGGCAAAGCCCGCGTCGGCCGCCCCCTGGGAAACCTTGCCGACCACCCCACGTACGTCCGACTCCTGTGAGCGGACGTTGGCCTCGATTCCCTCCCGCACCGGCGCGGGGAGACCCCTGATCGCCTCCCGCGCGTAGTCGCCGGCGGGAACTCCCGCAGCCCCGATGGTGAGATCGACGCCGTCGCCGGCGAGCTGGTCGAGAGCGGTTAGCCCGGAGCTGGTAGCCACGGCGATCACCAGGCGGTTGGAGGCAAATGCCACGGGTTCACCTACCAGCCCCTGGTCGGCCAGCTCCCGCGGGTAATCGAGGCTTGCCGAGGCAAACAGGTCGGGCTCGGCTCCCGCGCGGATCTGAGCGGCGAGCTGGTCGGAGCCGGCGAAGGAGAAGCGCTCCTCGCCGGGCGTCCGCTTGCCGTAGGAGCGCAGGAGGTCGGTGAGTGAGGAGGCTGCGGAGATGGTCAGCGGCGGCTCGCCGCCATCGGATCCAGTGGTCCCTGTCGAGCAGCCGCCGACGGAAAAAGCGAGTGTCGCTGCGATAGCGGCTACGGCTCCAGATTTACATAGGTACTGCTTAGGCGCCACGACCGGAGATCGTAGCGGGGACCGGGCCGTAGGAACCGATTCGGAACGGGTCTGCGGAACCGGAATCCCTCAGGCCGCTCGCGCCGGCTCCAGCTC
>JBPCOO010000342.1:0-3728 GCA_051000155.1 Solirubrobacterales bacterium
GTCCGCAATCGACACCGAAGCGCATCCGCTGGAGGCGGAAGAGCTCCCCGAGGTCCTGTTCGTCTGCGTCCACAACGCCGGGCGTAGCCAGATGGCGGCCGGGCTGATGGACCGGATTGCGGCCGGCAGGGTCCGGGTGCGATCCGCGGGAAGTGATCCGGCCTCGGAGATCAACCCCGCAGCGCGCGAGGCGATGGCGGAGGTCGGGGTCGACATCGGCAGGGAGTTCCCGAAGCCGCTCACCGACGACACGGTTGAGGCGGCTGATGCGGTGATCACGATGGGCTGCGGGGATGCCTGCCCCTTCTTTCCCGGTAAGCGCTACGAGGACTGGGAGCTGGAGGACCCGGCGGGCAAGGATCTCGAGACGGTGCGGAGGATTCGGGATGAGATCGAAGTCCGGGTACGGGCGCTGCTGGACGAGCTCACCAGCGCTCAAGAGTCGCCTGCCGAGGGCGGCTGATGGACCAGCCGAGCCTGACCCGCCGAGCCCTCGCCGAGGGGCTCGCCGCCTTCGCGCTCGTCTTCGCCGGCTGCGGGGCGATCATCACCAGCGTCGAGTTCGAGGGCTCGCTCACGGGGATCGGGGTGCCCGCCGTCTTCGGCCTGGTGATAATGGTGATGGTCTACGCAACCGGCCACCTCTCCGGCGCCCACATCAACCCGGCGGTGACGATCGCCTTCGCCGCCACCCGACACTTCCCGCTCTCGGAGGCGCGTGCCTACATCCTCGCCCAGCTTGCGGGAGCGACCCTCGCGGCTCTGCTGCTCTGGGCGGTCTGGCCTAGCCAGCCGGCGGACCTGGGGGCGACCGTCCCCTCGGTCGGAGTCGGCAGCGCTCTCGTCTACGAGTTCGTGATGACCGCGATCCTGATGTTCGTGATCATGGCCGTCGCCACCGACACCCGAGCTGTCGGCGCGGCCGCGGCGATCGCCATCGGTGGCGTGATCGCCCTGGACGCGCTCTTCGGAGGACCGCTCACCGGAGCTTCTATGAACCCCGCACGCTCGTTCGGACCGGCGCTGGTCAGCGGCGAGTGGGAGTCGTTCTGGATCTATCTAGTCGGACCCGGGCTGGGCGCCCTCGCCGGAGCGGGCGCCTACCAACTCGTCCGGGGGGAAGGCGTCGACTCCTGAGTCCGGCGTGCCCGCCCTGGCCGGCGGGCTCGCAGGCTCGCCCGCCTCTGCCAACTCCGCTGAGGCATGCTCCGCTTCGAACCTGTAGCCGATGCCGAAGTGGGTGTGGATGTAGGCCCACTCGTTCGAGTGCTTCTGGATCTTCGCGCGGAGCTTGCGGACGAAGACGTCGACCGACCGATCACCGTGCGCCATCTCATAGCCCCACACCCGTCGATAGATCTCGTCCCGCTCCAGAACCATCCCGGCGGCGTCGGAGAGGGTCGTCAGCAGCTCGAACTCGCGGCGGGTGAGGTCTAGCGTGCGACCGGCGACGAACGCCTGGAACTGGTCGGCGCGGATCTCCAGCTCGCCGGCGACGGTGGGGCCGGCTTCGACCTCCGAACGCCCGCGGCGACGGCGGCGCACGACCGCCTCGATCCGCGCCATCACCTCCTCGGGATGGGAGGGCTTGCTGATCCAGTCGTCGGCTCCCAGCCTGAGACCACGCACCCGCTGAGCGACGGTCGAATCCTGGGTGCAGACGACGATTCCGAGGCCGGGGAGCAGGCCCGCGACCCGCTCGAGAAACTCCCAGCCCTCGCCCGCGGGCAGGGCGTTGAGATCCACCAGCAGGGCGTTGAGCTTCATCTTCACCAGCTCGTCCGCAGGCGCGCCCGCGGGCAGCACCCTTTGCTGCCATCCGGCCGCATCGAGCCTGTTGTCGAGCACCTTCAGAAACGATGAGTCCCTGTCGATGATCGCGATCCGTATCGATCCGCGTGATCCGCTCATGGCTTGGTCGGCTGCTCCATTCCGATCGGTCGAGGAATGGTAGCCACAAATCGGGCGTCCAAACAGGTCTCGGGGCGATGTTCACAGCACTTTCACACGCTCGTAGCTTCTTCTTTACCGCCTCCGGGCTCTCCCGGGGGATGCTCGGGTGGCGAGATCCTCTCTCGTGCGGCGCGCGATCACCTCCTGCCCCCTGGTCGCGCGCCCAGCTTCTCAATCCGGCCGAGACCGCGGCCTCCACCTCCTCTCTTGGAGGTCGCGGCCTCGGCCGTATGCCGCGACGGTGCCGCTCCGCCAGCCAGCCCTCTACCCGATCGCTCCTGCGGCGATCAGCGCCAGCATCAGCCCGCCGAAGACGACCCGGTAGAGCACGAACGGCATGGTCGAGCGAGTGCGCAGGAAGGCCAGCAGGCCGGCGATGGTGGCGTAGCCGGAGGCGAAGGCGATCACCGTGGCGATCACCAGCGGCACGGTGTCGACCTCGATCGCCGTGCCCTCGGAAACGAGCGCGCCGAGCTCATAGGCACCGCTGGCGAACACCGAGGGAATCGAGAGCAGGAACGAGTAGCGGGCGGCGTCGTCCCGCTTGAAGCCGAGGAACAGCCCCGCGGTGAGCGTCGCCCCCGAGCGCGACGTTCCGGGGACGAGGGCCAGCGCTTGGGCGAAGCCGACGATGATCGCGTCGCGCCAAGTGAGGGCGCTCATCGAGCGGGTATGACCGGCGAGCTTCTCCGCCAGCAGGAGAACCAGTCCGAGGGCAATCATCGTGATCGCCACCAGGGTCAGGTTCCTCGCCCCCGTCTCCACGTCCCCGGCGAAGATCAGGCCGAAGATGACGATCGGGACCGTGCCGACGACGATGAACCAACCGAGCCGGGCGTTCTCGGTTCCGCGGAGGTCGCGGTTGAACAACGAGCGGGTCCAGGCCACCGCGATCTCCACCAGCTCGACCCGGAAGTAGATCAGGACGGCGGCCAGGGTCCCGCCCTGGGTGATCGCGGTGAACGCCGCCCCCGGATCCTCCCACCCGGCCAGCTCGGGGATGAACAGCAGGTGGGCAGTGCTCGAGATCGGCAGGAACTCGGTGAACCCCTGGACGAGGCCGAGGATGATCGCTTCGAGGGCGCTCATTGGCCGGGGATCTTGGCCGATCGGCGGTCGGACCGGGCTGCGGCCGAGGCGCGATGGGGCTGCGGTACAGTTCGGAGCGTGAGCAAGCCAGCCAAACTCATCGGTCGCCTCCTCCTCTCGATTGCGCTGCTCGCGCTCGCCTTCCCGGCGCTGGCCGCAGCCGCCGACGGAGAGGGCATCTGGGGCAGGGCCACCGACTTCGACATCACTATGTGGGGTTTTGCGGTGATCGCCCTGTTCATGATCCTTCCCGCCGTGCTCTCCTACGTCCAACACCGCCTGGACACCAAGAAGGAGCGGGAGCGGGAACAGCTCGAGCGCGTTCGCAAGCCGTAGGTTCCCCCCACGGGGGCGGTCGCGGGGACGCCTTTTGTTAGCAAGAGATGTGTGAGTCCGCTCACACATCCCTAACTTTCGGGCAGGGTCGGCGTATCCTCCAGCGAACCCAGACGTTCCCTGTCACCTAACCCGGCACCGCCGGGGCGGGGGAACGAGCCAGGGACGCCGCCGCGCGTCCCACGAAGGGCCTCCGGGAGATCGATCCGATCCCCGGGCGCAGAGCGCCGAACGCCTGTGCCGAGCCTCCTTCTCCCCGGCCCGTTCGTCCCGATGGAAGCGAGGCTCAGATGTCGTCCAATCGATTCAACCGCTCACCGCGCGTACTGGTCGCCGAGGCCTTGACGGGC
>JBPCOO010000009.1:0-9949 GCA_051000155.1 Solirubrobacterales bacterium
GAGGTCGAGGGGCGGATCTTCGAGGGTTGGTTGGAGGCGGGTCACTTCCATCCCGAGCCGGAGGGCACCGAGGCCGAGAACTACTCGATCGCGGTGCCGCCGCCCAACGTCACCGGCCAGCTCCACATGGGACACGCCCTCAACGGGACGATCCAGGACGTACTGGCCCGCAAGCGGCGGATGGAGGGTAGGCGGGTCAAGTGGATCTGCGGCACCGACCACGCCGGGATCGCGACCCAGACCAAGGTCGAGCAACAGCTCCAGCAGGAGGGAACCTCACGCCAGGAGATTGGTCGTGAGGCATTCGTCGAGCGGGCTTGGCGGTGGCGGGAGACCTATGGACAGCAGATCATCGATCAGTTCAAGCGACTCGGAGCCTCGCTCGACTATGCCGACGAGCGCTTCACCCTCGACGAGGCCTACGTCAAGGCCGTCCACCGGGTGTTCAAAGGCCTCTACGACAAGGGCTACATCTACCGCGACAACTACATGGTCAACTGGGACCCGGGCTCGCGCTCGGCGATCAGCGATCTCGAGGTCGAAAACCGCGAAGCCACCGACACCCTTTGCTCGATCGACTATCCCGTGGAGGGCTCCGACCGGGTGGTGACCGTCGCCACGGTCCGCCCGGAGACGATGCTCGCCGACACCGCGGTCGCCGTCCACCCAGATGACGAGCGCTATTCGGACCTGGTCGGCAAACACTGCGTCTTGCCCCTGGTCGGGCGGCGCCTGCCGATCATCGCCGATCCCCACGTCGACCCCTCCTTCGGCACCGGGGCTCTCAAGATCACCCCCGGACACGATCCAAACGACTTTGAGATCGGCCGCAAGCACGGCCTCGAGGAGATCTCGGTCATCGGCCCTGACGGGAGGATGACCGCCGCGGCGGGTTCCGACTACGAGGAGATGACCGCGTCCGAGGCGCAGACGGCGGTGTTGAAGGCGCTCCGCGGCGAAGGGCGGATCTCGGCGGAGGAGCCCTACACGCACTCGGTCCCTTTCTCCCACCGCTCCGGCAAGCGGATCGAGCCCCTGATCAGCCTGCAGTGGTTCTGCGCGATGGAGGAGCTGGCCAGGCCGGCGATCGAAGCGGTCACCGATGGGCGGATCACGATCACCCCCGAGCGCTGGAAGGGCGTCTACCTCGACTGGATGGAGGGAATCCGCCCCTGGTGCGTGAGCCGCCAGCTCTGGTGGGGCCACCAGCTTCCGGTCTGGTACTGCGACGCCTGTTCGGAGACGATCGTCGCCGAGGCCGAGCCGGAGCGTTGCGGCACCTGCGAGGGCGAGCTGCGGCGCGATCCCGACGTGCTCGACACCTGGTTCAGCTCGGCGCTGTGGCCGTTCGCGACCCTGGGTTGGCCCGACGATACGCCGGAGATGCGCGCTTTCTACCCGACCGACCTGCTCTCGACCGCGCGCGACATCATCTACCTCTGGGTCGCGCGGATGATCATGAGCGGCCTCGAGTTCCCGGGCGAGATCCCGTTCAGCGACGTCTACATCCATTCGGTGATCCAGGCTCCCGACGGGCGGCGGATGTCGAAGAGCCTCGGCACCGGCATCGATCCGGTCTCCGAGATCGAGACCAGCGGCGCTGACGCGCTCCGCTTCGGCCTGTTGGCGATGTCCTCGAGCCAGGACGTCCGCTACAGCGAGGCCAAGATCGGTCAGGGACGCGACCTCGCCAACAAGCTCTGGAACGCCTCCCGCTTCGTTCTGCTGGGAGCGGACGCCGAGCCGGCGCCGTTGGGAGAGAGGGTCGAGGATCGCTGGATCCGCTCGCGGATGGAGCGCGCGATCAGCTCGATCTCATCCCAGCTCGACGCCTATGACTTCGCTCACGCCGCCCTCGGGCTCTACGGCTTCGTCTTCGACGAGCTCTGCGACTGGTATCTGGAGATGGCAAAGCCACGGCTCTACGCCGGCGATCGGGAGGTGGCTTCGAACCTGCTCTGGCTGTTGGAGCGGACCGTGGCCCTCGCCCACCCGGTGATGCCGTTTCTGACCGAGGAGATCTGGAGCTATCTGCCCGAGCGCTTCACCGACCTCGCGGTGGCCCCGTTCCCCCGTGCCGACTCCTCGCGTTTCGACCCGGCGGCCGAGCGCGAGATCGACGAGGCAATCGAGCTGACCCGCGCTTTGCGCCGCTGGCGCGAGCTGGCCGACGTGCCCCCCTCGAAGACCTTGAGCGCGCGGACCGGCAAGGGTGTCCAGACCGAGTTGATCGCGGCGTTGGCGCGATTCGAGTTCATCGAGGAGGGAGAAGCGGTTGCCGTCGTCGGTCCGGTCGAGATCCTCGACTCTGACGCGCTCGACGCCGGTGCGGTCGAGGCGCGGCTGGCCGAGCGACGCTCCAAGCTCGCCTCCGAGGTCAAGCGCGCGGAGGGCAAGCTGGCAAACCAGAGGTTCGTCGACAAGGCCCCCGACGATGTGGTCGAGGCCGAACGCACCAAGCTCGAGCGCTACCGGACCGAGCTGGCGGAGCTGGACGGATAGACCCGGAGCGCTACCTCGTCTCGCTCGAGCCGGTCGGTTGGAGCTTCGGGCTCGAGCGAATCGAGGCCCTCTGTGCGGAGTTGGGGCGACCGCAAGACGCCTACCGCTCGCTCCACATCGTCGGTACCAACGGCAAGACCTCGACCGCGGTCTTCTGCACGGAGATCCTTCGCCGGCGCGGGTGGCGGGTCGGTACCGCGATCTCCCCGCACAGCCGCCGCTGGAGCGAGCGCACCCTGATCGACGGCGCTGAGATCGAGCCGGAGCCGTTTGCCGCCGCGGTCGAGCGGGTGGGGGAGGCGGTTGGGGGAGTCGAGGCGAGCTTGGAACCGGGCGAGCGGGTGAGTCAGTTCGAGGTGGCAATCGCGGTCTCGCTGGTGGCCTTCGCTGAGGTCGGGGTCGAGGTGGCGGTGGTCGAGGCCGGACTCGGAGGTCGGCTGGACGCCACCAACGTGCTCGAGTCCACCGCAACGGCGCTGACCTCGGTCGGGCTCGAGCACACCGAGTGGCTGGGGGAGACGCTCACCGAGATTGCGGTGGAGAAGCTGGCGGTGCTGCGACCACAGAGCGCCCTGGTGGTCGGGCCGCTGCCGGGGTCGGTGATGGAGCAGGCGGCAGCACGCGCGGCGGCGTGCGAGGCCGAGCTCCGGCCCGTGGAGGCGCCAACGGCACCCGCGGCTCCGCCGTTTCTGGAACTCGCAGCCGCGATCGCGCTGGAGTTGGCGCGGACGATCGATCCGGGGGCCGAGCCGCTGGGGGAGCTGCTCGCGCATGCCCCCGGGGGTAGAGCCGAGCTCCTTGGAGGCGACCCGCCGACGCTGGTTGACGTCGCCCACAATCCCGACGGCGCCGCGGCGCTTGCCGCCGCCATCGCCGCACTCGAGCTGGCACGACCCCGGATCGGCTGCGCGGCGGTGTTGGCCGACAAGGATGCCGAGGGTATGGTCGAGGCGCTGACCGGAGAGCTGGACCGGCTGATCTGCACCGCGATCGAGCCACGGGGAGGGGTGGGACGGCCCGGCGCGCGCGCACTGGCTCCGGCGAGCCTCGCCGCTCTCGCCGAGCGGGCAGGAATCGAGGCGGAGGTGATCGCGGACCCTGCCCGGGCGGTGGCGGACGCCCTCGAGCAAGCGAGGCGGAGCAGGGGAGTAGCAATCTTCTTCGGCTCCCATTACCTTCTGCCCTACGTATGGACCGCGAGGAGCGATCAGAGTTGCTCTCGATGATGGGGCTGGTGGCCGCAGTGGTCGCCATTGTCGTTCTCGTGTTCTTTGCACTCGGCTACATCTTCGGTCGCCTCTTCCTTTGACGCGGCGTCTGCCTCAGAAGGAACAGGACGTCTATGGCACAGGTCCGCTCGCGTAGCCAGTCACTCGCCTCGTCCCGGTTCAGCTAGAACATGCGGGCGGCACCCTCACGCGGCCGGGCGCGCCATTCTCGGCCCCCATCTGTTTAGACTCTCCGGCGCATGCCCCCTGCCCTGTTTGCCCTGTTCGGGATCGACAACGACTCGGTCAACCTCGCGCTGAAGCTGCTGATCCTGTTCCTGGCGGTGATCTACCTGGCGCTGATCTACTGGACCTACGCCGACGCCAAGCGGCGGATCGAGGATCCGGTGCTGGTGGGGACGGCGACGATGACCGCGCTGATTCCGTTCGTCGGACCGATGATCTACGCGATCTTGCGCCCGCCGGAGTTCCTCGAAGACGTTCGCGAGCGGGAGCTGGAGACGCGGGCATCGGAGCTGCGTCTGCGGCGTCTGACCGAGACGTCCTGCCCGCGTTGTGAGCACCCGACCGAGCGCGACTGGCTCACCTGTCCGGAGTGTCGGACCAGCCTCAAGGATCCCTGCGGCTCCTGCGGCCGCGCCGTCGACCCCCAGTGGTCGGTCTGCCCGCACTGTCAATCCCCGGTCGCCCGCGAGGGTCAGGGTTCCGCGAGCGGCTCCCGTCGCCCGCGCCGACGGGTCCCCGCCCAAGGGGGGGCCTCCCAGGCTCCGCCACAGCCTCGTAGCGGGTCCAGTCGCCAGGCGAGCGCCCGGGCCGCCGCCAGCAAGCGTGCCGCCGCGCGCAAGAGCGCCGGCAAATCGTCGGCAGGCGGCCAGCCGCAGCGACGCAAACGCTCGGAGGGGGATTCGAGCGACTCCTCCGAGGGCGATTCCAACTCTCCACAGTCCTCTCGACAGAGGCCGGCGAGCGAGCGGAGCGATGGCGATGGGCCTCGACCCCGTCGCCGATCCACCCCGACCAACTGAGGCAGATAGATGTCCGATACCTCCCGCACCCTGATCCTGATCAAGCCCGATGCCTTCGAGCGTGATCTCACCGGGGAGATCCTCTCCCGGTTCGAGCGCAAGGGCCTGAAGATCGTCGAGCTGAAGCTCCTGACCGCAACCGAAGAGATCGCCAACGAGCACTACGCCGAACACACCGACAAGCCGTTCTTCGGCGAACTGGTCGAGTTCATCACCGGCGGTCCGCTGGTGGCGGCGGTCCTGGAAGGGGTTGAGGCGGTCAAGGCGGCACGTCAGCTCATTGGCGCGACCAACCCGATCGAGGCGGAGGCCGGCTCGATCCGGGGTGAGTTCGGCACCGAGGTCACCTTCAACCTGGTGCACGGCTCCGATTCCGCCGAGTCCGCCGAGCGCGAGATCGGAATCTGGTTCGGCTAGTAGCCCCCGGCGGGATGGAGCGGGGGGCCTCCCGGCAGCGGCGATGAGTGAGTTGGTCGCCTCACCCGGCCCCCCCGAGCTGCCCGGTCGGCTGGTGCTCGCTTCGGCCTCACCGCGGCGGCGCGAGCTCCTGCCTCTGATCGGGATCCCGTTTGAAATCGTCGAGCCGGGGGTCACCGAGATCTCGGGGGGCGAGCCTGCCGAGGTGGTGGTCGAGAACGCCCGGCGGAAGGCTCGCGCGGGAAACCGATTGGCCGGTCCGGATGCGGTCGTAATCGGTTGCGACACCGATGTTGTCTGCGACGGGCGTGTGCTGGGGAAGCCCGGGGATGCCGGGGCCGCGCGAGAGCGATTGGCGATGCTCTCGGGGCGTGATCACGAGGTGCTCAGTGGCGTGGCCGTGGCCTGGAAGGAGGGGTGCTCGACGGCACTCGAGCGGACCGCCGTAGGCTTCGCTTCCCTCAGCCGAGTGGAGATTGATGCCTACCTCGCCAGTGGGGAGTGGGAGGGCCGCGCGGGCGGTTACGCGGTGCAGGGCCTCGGCTCTTCGCTGGTCCGCAGGATCGACGGAGACCTCTCCAGCGTCATCGGCCTGCCGCTTGGTGCGGTCCGCACCTTGCTGGAGGGCTTGCAGAACGGTTGATGAAGCATTAGGATTTCGTTTGCGTTTGCTCAAAGAGTTCACAACGTGCCTGCTCTCCGCTAGACTCTCGCCGCGCGATCCGATGACCATCCGATGGGCTGCGCCCGGCGGTCCGGACGGGCTGGTCAGGGGGTGTCGCACGGGGCCGACCGAGGCCCTACGGGACCGCTACAGAATCCCTGACGTCGCCGACCAAGTCGCCTACAAACCGAGGCAAGTCCCTCCGAACCACAAACCTTCCAAGAACCTGAATCGAGACCGACACTCATGGGAATACTCACCTATCTGACCGGCTTTGGTGGTCGCGACATGGCCGTCGATCTGGGCACCGCGAACACGCTCGTCTACGTTCGCGGGCGCGGGATCGTGCTCTCGGAGCCGTCCGTGGTGGCGGTCGATTCCCGCAACGGCGAGGTCCATGCCGTCGGAATGGAGGCCAAACGCATGCTCGGCCGGACCCCGGGCACGATCAGCGCCATTCGCCCGCTCAAGGACGGCGTCATCGCCGACTTCGACGTCACCGAGGAGATGCTGCGCTACTTCATCCAGCAGGTCCACCAAAACCGCTTCGCCCATCCGCGGGTGGTCGTCTGCGTCCCCTCCGGCGTCACCGGGGTGGAAAAGCGCGCGGTCGAGGAGGCCTGCATGGCCGCCGGCGCGCGCCAGGCTTATCTGATCGAGGAGCCGATGGCTGCGGCGATCGGTGCCGGACTGCCGGTGGGCGAGCCGACCGGGTCGATGGTGGTCGACATTGGCGGAGGCACCTCCGAGGTCGCGGTGATCTCGCTCGGCGGCATCGTCGTCAGCCAGTCGATCCGAGTCGGCGGCGATGAGATGGACGACGCGATCGTCGCCCACTGCAAGACCGAGCACAAGTTGATGATCGGCCAACAGACGGCCGAGGAGGTCAAGCTCGAGGCCGGCTCGGCGACCGTGTTGCGGGAGGAGATCAAGACCGAGATCCGGGGTCGCGACATCGTCAGCGGGCTACCGAAGACGGTCATGCTCAGCTCCGAGGAGATCCGCGACGCACTGGCCGAGCCGGTCAACCAGATCGTCGGCGCGGTCAAGGAGACGCTCGACCGGACCCCGCCGGAGCTGGCCGGCGACATCATGGACCGCGGAATCACGCTCGCCGGCGGCGGCTCGCTGCTCCAGGGCTTCGACGAGCGGCTCCGTCAGGAGTGCCAGATGCCGGCGCAACTCGCCGACTCCCCGTTGACCTGCGTCGCGGTCGGCTCCGGCCGATCGCTGGAGGAGTTCGAGGTGATTCACCGCGTCAGCGGTCGCAAAGGCCGAAAGCGCAAGCGGTAGGGGTAGGCGGCGATGTATCGCAAGCAGGTCAGACGCAGGCGGGCGGTTCTCGTCGCCTTGGTGGTGAGCTGCCTGGTGTTGATCTCCACCCACTTCTCCGAGGGCGAGAGCGGACCCCTCCACACCGCCCAGAACGGGATTTCCGCAGTGTTCGAGCCGATCGGCAACGTCGCCGGGGACGCGCTCAAGCCGTTCCGCGACCTGGTCAACTGGTTCGACGAGACCTTCGAGGCCCGCGGGAAGAACGAGCAGCTCCGCGAGCAAGTGCAGGAGCTGCGCGAGCAGGCGATCGCCGGCGAGGAGGCGATTGCGCGCAACGAGGAGCTCGAGAGCATCACCAAGCTGACCGCCAACGACGCCGCCGCCTACACCGCGGTGTTCACCGAGGTCATCTCCCGCTCTCCCACCAGCTGGAACCAGAGCCTCGTGATCGGCAAGGGCTCCGACGACGACATTGCCGTCGACGATGCCGTCGTCTCTCCCGACGGGCTGGTCGGTCGGGTGCAGTCGGTCGGGGGCGGTAGCGCCCGCGTGGTGTTGCTGACCGACCAGGAGTCGAAGGTGACCGCGAGCGTCACCGGCGGCGGCCCGGTTGGACTACTGGGTGCCGAGGTCGGGGATCCCGACGCCCTCATCTTCGAGCAGATCAATAGCGACGACGCGATCAAAGGGAAGCCCAAGGTCGTCACCGCCGGCTTCACCGACACCGAGCGCGACCTCAGCTCGCGCTTCCCCGGGGGCATTCCGATCGGCCAGATCGACGAGTCGATCCCGGGTGAGCAGGAGCTCCAAGGCAAGTCCCACGTGAGGCCGTTTGCCGACATGTCGAACCTGAGCACCCTCGCCGTGCTCACCGGGGGCCCCGGATGATCTTCACCCCCCGCATCGTCGCCATCTTCGGGCTGATCGTGGTCGCGGCGGTTGTGGTTCAGCTCTCCTTCTTTTCCCAGTTGCCGTTGCTCGGTTCGGTCGCCAACCTGATCCCGGTGGTAGTGGTCTGCCTCGGGCTGCTTGGCGGCGCGGTCCCGGGGGCCGCGGCCGGGTTCGGCGCCGGCCTGCTGGTCGACTCGATCCTCGGCGGCACCCTCGGTGTCTCCTCGCTGGCGCTGATGGCAGCCGGTTATCTCGGCGGCCGCTGGCGCGAGAGCTACGACATCGTCAGCTCGCTGGTCCCGCCGATACTCTGCGGGCTGCTCACCGGCGTCTCGGTCCTCACCTTCGGCTTTCTCACCTTGATCTTGGGAGTGGAGGCGGAGATCAGCATCCTCGTCCTCCGCGAGATCCTGGTCCAGGCGATCTTGGGCGCCCTGCTTGCGGTCGGCGTCTTTCCGCTGCTCCGCCTGATCCTGCGGCCGGCCCTGGTTGAGGACGCGCGACCGTCGAAGGCTCGGCGGCGCCCCCGGCCCCGGATGATGGGGGTGACCGCCTGATGTTCAGCCCCGACGATCGCCCGATGAACTCTCAGTTCGCCGTCCGCGTCGCGGTGCTCGGCGCGGGAGCGCTGATCGCGTTCTCGATCATCTTCTTCCGCCTCTGGTACCTCGAGGTGTTGAGCGGCGACGACTACCTGGTCCAGGCCCAGGAAAACCGCACTCGCTCGATCACCGTCCAGGCGCCGCGCGGGAAGATCCTCGATCGCAACGAGAAGCCGCTGGTGGAGAACCGGACGGCGCCGTCCCTCCAGGTCCGACCCGCGGAGCTGCCGCAGCGGACCGGCGAGGCCAACGACGTGCTCAAGGAGCTCGCCGAGGTCTCGCGGATGAAGTACAAGCGGATCAAGCGCGAGATCAAGGAGCAGACCGCCGAGCTACCCGCCAGCCCGGTGACGCTGAAGCGTGATGCGCCGGCCAAGCTGGTCTACCATCTGGCCGAGCGCGCGGACATGTTCCCCGGCGTCACCGCCGATGAGATCACGGTGCGCAAATATCCCAACGGCAACCTTGCCTCGCACCTGTTCGGCTTCGTCAGCGAGGTCAACGAGGATCAGCTCGCCCAGCCGCAGTACGAGGAGCTGAACCTCGGCGACCAGATCGGCGCTGCCGGGCTCGAGGCGCAGTACGACAACGTTTTGCGCGGGCGCAACGGGGCGATCGAGGTCCCGGTGGACTCCTTCGGCAACCCTCGTGGACGATCGATCTCCGAAATCGAGCCGGAGCGCGGTGACGACCTGGTGCTCTCGATCGACAAGAACATCCAGAAGGTCGGGGAGCAAGCGATCGCGCAGTTCGGCAAGCCGGCGGCGTTTGTGGTGATGAACGTCAACGACGGTGCGGTCCTGGGGATGGGTTCGTTCCCCAACTTCGATCCCTCGATCTACACCCCGCCGGTCTCCTTCGACAAGATCGAGGAGCTGACCGAGGATCCGGCCGACCCCCTGTTTAGCAACGCGACCCAGAGCGGCTACCCGACAGGCTCGACCTTCAAGCTGGTCACTGGAACCGCCAGCCTCGAGGAGGACTTGACAACGCCTACCGAGCCGATCGCGGACACCGGGGTCTTCGACTACGCGGGCCGGCCGTGGAAGAACGCCGGATCACAGCCATACGGATCGGTGAACACCACCAGGGCCCTTCAAGTCTCCTCCGACATCTACTTCTACAAGATGGGCATCCGCTCGGAGGAGGCTCGCGACGGTGCCGAGGCGGACGAGAACGCCTTCGCTAAATGGGCGACCAGGCTCGGGTTCGGCTCTGCGACGGGCATCGACCTGCCGAGCGAGAACGCGGGTCTGGTGCCGACGCCGGAGTGGCGAAACGAGCTGTTCGAGGAGGCAACCGATCCGAAATCCTGTGGAGGAACCGACGTGGTCTTCGACTTCG
>JBPCOO010000042.1:0-5726 GCA_051000155.1 Solirubrobacterales bacterium
TCTCGCTGGTGGCCGGGGCGGCGGTGGCCGCTTTCGTGCCTTCAACCGAGCGCCTCGGGGGCGAGCTTCGCGCGGCAGGCGTCAAGGACCCGGCGGTCAAGTCGAACGCGGTGCCCGCTGCCGAGGCGCCGAGCCCCGGGGAGGGTGACTCCAAAGAGTCGGAGGATGGCCCGGGGAGAAACGAATCGCTTCCCGCCCCGAGCGACGCCGAGATCGACTACCGCCGGTCCAAGGCCGTAGGCGATCCCTGGGACGGCAAGCTCGAGCGCGGAGTCCTGCTCCCGCGGGAGGGCAAGGCATGGTTCAGCTGGGATCCGATCGAGCGGCAAGATCCCAACCGGCAGTGGCGCCGCTGGGGAACCGACAAGCTGATCCGGATGACGGTGCGAGTGGTCCGCCAGTGGAAGCAGGCCAACCCGAGGGCGCCACGGCTGCCGATCGGTGACCTCTCACGGCCCCGTGGAGGCGACTTCGGCCCGCAGTTCGGCTCGATCGGCCACGGCTCCCACCAGAACGGCCTCGACATCGACATCTACTACCCGCGCAAGGACGGCAAGCCGAAGCCGCCGGACCAGCCGTCCCAGGTCTGGATCAAGCCGAGCCAGGATCTGGTCGACCGGTTCGTGGCCGCGGGCGCGGAGAAGGTCTTCGTCGGTCCGAGCCTGCCGCTGACCGGGCCCAACGACGTGGTCGTACCGCTGGTCCACCACGACAACCACATCCACGTCCGCATCCCCAACCCGCGACGGTAGGGCCGCCGCCGAGGCTCCGGCGTCTTCGAGCCTCCTCCGGCCAGCCGAGCCTCCGGCGCGACGCCGCCCGCTAGCGTCCCATCCATGCTCGACTACACCTACTGCCCCCGCTGCGCGAGCGAGCTGAAGTCGCGCGAGACCGAACCCCCGGACCCACCACGACCCACCTGCCCCAACTGCGGCTTCGTCCACTACCTAAACCCCACCCCGACCGTCCAGGCCTGGATCGACCGCGACGGCAGCTTCCTTCTGCTCCGCCGAAACCAGGAGCCGAAGAAGGGCGTCTGGAACATGCCGGGGGGCTTCGTCGAGCCCGGTGAGGACGGACCAGAGGCGATCGCCCGCGAGGTTCGCGAGGAGACGGGCCTCGAGATCGAGGTCGAACGCCCGATCGGGATCTATCGCTCCACCTACGGGGACGGGGACGAGGAGGAGCCGATCCTCGACATCGCCTACCTCTGTCGCGAAACCGGTGGCACCTTCGAGATGTCGAACGAGAGCCAGGAGTGGAAGTGGTTCCCCCTGGCCGAGTTCCCCGAGCCCGCCTTCGAAGGGGAGCGGCGGGCGCTGGCGGATTTGCGGAGACGACGCGGGTAGCTCGGGCGCCTCTACCGCCGCCGAACGAGGAGAAGGTAACCCCTAGGTGCCTTTCTCGTCGGTCGAGCTGCCCTACCGGCTCCGCCGCAGGGTGCTCAGCCCGGTCTTCAATAGGGCCGAGCCGCCTTCGCGCAGTGCGCCCAAGCGCTCGGCGCCGGAGCCATAGAGCAGATCCGTGGTAGAGCGGATCGCCTCGCCGAGGGTCTCGGAGTAGGGCGGCCACCAGTAGTTGTGGATATGGCCTGACTCGATCGCCACCAGCTTCACCTCCGAGCACTCGTAGAAGCCGAACTCCGAGTGGGTGCGCCCGATGCCGGAGTCCTTGATCCCGCCCCACGCGGTTGCGGCCGCTGCGTGGGAGTAGGCGTGGTCGTTGATCCAGACCATGCCGGCCTCCAGCCGCTTCGCCATGCGCTCCCCCTTGCGCCGGTCGGAGGTCCAGACCGAAGCGCCGAGGCCGAAATCGGAGTCGTTCGCCAGCTCGATCGCCTCGTCCTCGCTTTCGACCTCAATCACCGGCAGCACCGGGCCGAAAATCTCCTCCCGCATGATCCGCATTCGCGGGGTCACTGCCGCCAACACCGTGGGTGCAAAGAACTTACCGGGGAGTTGATCGACCTCGATGGGTCCGCCACAGAGGAGCTCGGCGCCGTTTTCGACCGCGTCGTCCACCAGCTCACGGACCAGCTCGTGCTGCGCCGCGGTCACCATCGGCCCCATCTCGATCTCCCAGCTCGCCGGATCACCCACTCGTAGTTCCCTCGCCGACTCCACCAAACGCCGTTGGAACTCCTCGTGGACCTCGCTGACGACGTAGAGCCGCTCGATCCCCGCGCAGGTCTGGCCCGCGTTGGCGAATCCGCCCCAGACCGCGCCCGCCACCGCCTGGTCCATGTCGCAGTCCGCGCAGATGATCGCCGGGTCCTTCCCCCCCAGCTCCAGCACCGACCCCTTCAACTGAGAGGCACACTGCTGCCCGACCTTGCGCCCGGTCTCCACCGACCCGGTGAAGAAGATCTTTCGGGCGCTGGACTCGACCAACGCCGCGCCGATGTCGCCGCCGCCGTGAGCGATCCGGACGAGACCCTCCGGAATCCCGGCGCGGGCGAATACCTCGCCGATTCGCTCGCCGATCAGCGCGGTCGGAGTCGAGGGCTTCAGGACCACTCCGTTGCCACACATGAGCGCGATCGCGACTTCGCCGAAGGGAATTGACCAGGGGTAGTTCCACGGCGCGATCACCCCGACCACGCCGATCGGCGCGAAGCTGTGGTGGGCCTTCTTCGCCAGGTACAGCGGCCCGAGCTTGACGGCACGGTCAGCGAGGATCTCGGGGCCGCGATCGGCGATCCAACCGAGCGCATCGATGGTCGGAATCACCTCCATCGTCCAGGCCTCCGTCAGCGCCTTGCCCTGTTCGGCGCAGATCAGATCAGCTACCTCGTTGGCCTCCGACTGCAGCACGTCGGCGACCTTGGCCAGATAGCGCGCCCGATCAGCCAACGCCAGCTCCCCCCAGAAAGGTTGAACCGCGGCGACATCGTCGACGATGCCCTGGACGGTCCCCGGCTCGACCGACTCAACCGAGCCGAGCAGCTCACCGGTGGTTGGGTTGTGAGATTCGAGGGTGGCCATGGAACGGGCGGCCGATCATATTCGGGTGAGCGGAGGCCCGTGGCCGGTCCCGGTGGATCGGCGACGCCGACCGCCTACCGGCGACGCTGGATCTCGGCCATGCGTTCCCGCAGCTTTGCTTCGTAACCGCGGTCGGTCGGCTCGAAGAAGCGCTGGTCGGAGACCGAATCGGGCAGAAGCGGCTGGGAGGAGAGGGCATCGGGTCGATTGTGCGGGTACTCGTAGCCGACCCCGCGACCGAGCTCGCGGGCGCCCGGATAGTGGGAGTCGCGCAGGTAGTCCGGCGGATCATCGAGGCCCCGCTCGCGGATCAAAGCCCGCGCCCGGCTGATGGCGACCGTCGCCGCGTTCGACTTCGGCGCCAGGGCGAGATAGGCGGTGGCCTGGGAGAGGTTGAGTGCGCACTCGGGCATCCCGACGCGATCGACGGCGGCGCCGGCGGCGGTGGCGACCATCAGAGCCCGGGGGTCGGCGTTGCCGATGTCCTCGGAGGCGAAGATCACCATTCGTCTGGCAATGAAGCGTGGATCCTCGCCGCCCTCCAGCATGCCGGCCAGGTAGTAGATCGAGGCGTCGACGTCGGAGCCCCGGGTGGCCTTGATCCAGGCGCTCGCGAGGTCGTAGTGGCGATCCCCGCCCTTGTCGTAGCGGACCGCGCGACGCTGGAGGGCGTCCTCGGCGGCGGCGAGGTCGATCTCGGAATCCGCTCCAACGGTCTCGGCCGCCAGCTCAAGCGCCCTGAGGGCAGCGCGGGCATCCCCGGCGACCCGTCCCGCGAGCAGCTCGAGAGCGTCGGGGGCGATTCGCGGCGCCGGCGCGAGGCCGCGCTCGGAGTCCGCGAGCGCCCGCTCGAGCAGCACCTCCACCGCGTCCTCGGTCAGGCCGCGGAGCTCGTAGACCTGGCAGCGGGAGAGGAGCGCCGAGTTGACCTCGAAGTAGGGGTTCTCGGTTGTGGCGCCGATCAGCGTCACCAGACCCTCCTCGACGGCCGGCAGTAGCGCATCCTGCTGAGCCTTGTTGAAACGGTGGATCTCGTCGAGGAAGAAGATCGTCCGGCGACCGGCCCGACGCCGCTCCCAAGCCCGCTCCAGCATCTCACGCACCTGCTGGCTTCCCGCCGCAACGGCCGAAAGCTCCTCGAAGGCGCCCTTGGCCGCGCGGGCGATCAGGCGGGCGATCGTGGTCTTGCCGGTACCGGGCGGACCGTAGAACACCATCGAGTGTGGCTCGCCCTCGAGCGCTCGCCGCAGGCTCGAGCCCTCCGCCAGCAAGTGGTCCTGGCCGACCAACTCGTCAGCGACGCGTGGACGCATCCGCGCGGCGAGCGGCGCGTCGGCTCCGGCTACGCCCGGTCGCTCAGCATCCGCGGTGGGCGCCGGCGCCTCGAACAGTCGATCGCTCACCTGTAGCTCACGCCTGGAGTATCGCGCCTCGGCGAAGGGAAGGCTCACCTGCGGCGATCCGGCCAAGCGCAAGCCCGGCTGCCCAAGGATCTGAGCCACGGCCCTGCGGAGGCCGGCGCCGGCGCCCGGGTAGTCTGGGGTCGATGTTGACCGATGCAGCGGAGCCGAGCACGGCGGGCACGCGGGCGATCGACCTGCTGAGCCGCCTGATCCGCTTCGACACCACCAACCCACCGGGGAACGAGGAGGCCGCGCAGCGGATGCTCCGCGCCGAGCTGGACGCGGCGGGCTTCGAGTGCGAGCTGCTGGCGGCGGTCGAGGGGCGCCCCAACCTGATCGCTCGGCTCCGCGGCGCCGAGTCCGGTCCCAACCTCTGCCTGCTGAGCCACGTGGACGTAGTTCCCGCCGAGGCCGAGGACTGGAGCTTCGACCCCTTCGGAGGCGAGGTGACCGGAGGGGAGGTCCGCGGCCGCGGGGCCCAGGACATGAAGAGCCAGACCGCGGCCGAGGTGGCGGCTGCCTGCGAGCTGGCCTCGAGCGGCTGGCGACCGGCGCGCGGGGATCTGCTCGTGATCGTCACCGCCGACGAGGAGATGGGCGCCACGCACGGTGCTCGCTGGCTTTGTGAGGCCCACCCTGAAAAGGTGGCGTGCGAGTGGGTGGTCAATGAGGGAGCCGGGATCGTCCTCGCCGGGAGCTCCGGACCCGCCTACACGGTCTGCATCGGCGAGAAGGGCGTCTTCCGCTTTCGTGTGATCGCCCACGGCACCGCCGGTCATGCCTCGATCCCGCGGATCGGCGACAATGCTCTGCTCAAGCTCGCCCCCATGATCGAGCGGCTGAGGACCCAGCCGGAACCCACGCCCGACGCGGACGCCCACCGCTTCCTCGAGGCGGTCTCCGGAGTGGACCCGCGAGCGGACCTCGCCGCGGCCCTCGATCGCCTCGGCGAGCTCGACCCGCTCGCCCGCGCGGTGATCGCCGAGCCGATGCTCGGGGTCAGCGTCACTCCCACCCGCGCGAGCGCCTCCCAAAAGGACAACGTCATCCCCGCCCACGCCGAGATCCTGGTCGACTGCCGCGTGCCTCCGGGGATGAAGGAGCCCGAGGTCCGCGCGACTGTCGAGAGCCTGCTGGGTGAGGGCGAGCACGAGATCGACTTCACCGAGCATGTGGTCGGCAATCGCTCCGACCCGGAGGGGCCCCTGTACGACGCGATCGCCGATTGGATTGGCTGCCAGCCGGGAGACGCCTCGCCCGCGCCGATGGTGATGCCCGGCTTCAGCGACAGCCACTGGTTTCGCAAGGAGCTGGGCGCGACCGCCTTCGGCTTCTTCCC
>JBPCOO010000091.1:0-3287 GCA_051000155.1 Solirubrobacterales bacterium
GCGTTGGCCGCTCTATCGTCTCGCGTGCCGGAGCCCGGATCGCAGCCGAGCGCCGGCTCACGCGCTCCCTGATATCCCCTACCGAACACTCCCCGCGCTCCCGCGGCCAAACCAGAACCCCCCGGGCCTCGATCCTCAGGAACGTTAGCCTTCCACCCGTGAGCACCGACCAGATCCTGGAGGAGCTCGAGCGCGAGCTCGACAACGCTCGACCGATCCCCCTCACCGACCAGGTGAGGCTCGACGGCGATCGCCTTCGCAAGCTGCTCCAGCAGCTCCGAGAGGCACTCGCGAGCGAGCGTTAGCTGTACCGCGAGCTGAGTGCCCAGGGCGCGAAGCAGCCACCGGCCGCAGTGAAACGACTCGCTGCTTGGCCGGATCCTCCGAGGGCACTAGGTTTGTCCGGTGAGTGATCCGGGCGCACCTGGAGTCGTGCTCGGGGGGCGCTACCGGCTCGACGAGGTGATCGCGAGCGGCGGGATGGCCACGGTCTGGGCAGCCGAGGACACCCAGCTCGAGCGGGCCGTGGCGGTGAAGGTGATCTCCGAGACGCTCGCGAGGGATGCGGCGTTCATGGGGCGCTTTCGGCGCGAGGCTCGGACGGCGGCGGCGCTCGCGCATCCGAACGTGGTGCGCGTGTTCGACTTCAGCCCGGAGGGCGACCAGCCGTTCCTCGTCATGCAGCGCCTACGCGGCGGCACGCTCGCCGAGCGAACCGCGACGGGCCCGCCGGTCGATCCGGACCGTCTCACCCACCAGCTGCTCTCAGCGCTCGGACACATCCACGACGCCGGCGTCGTCCACCGCGACGTCAAGCCCGCCAACATCCTCTTCGACAGCCACGGCGACGCTCTGCTCACCGACTTCGGCATCGCCCGTGCCGAAGAGGCCACCCGCCTCACCCAAACGGGATCAGTGATCGGGACGCTCGCCTACATGGCCCCCGAGCTTCAACGCGGCGAGGAGGCCACACCTCGCTCCGCCCTCTACTCGCTCGGCGTCGTGCTTCGCGAGTCATTCGACGAGTTGGCTCCGGCGCTCACCGGCCTCGTCGCGACGCTCACCGTGGCCGACTCCGCGCCACGGCCGAGCTCGGCCGAAGAAGCACTGGCGCAGCTCGAAGGCACCACCGCCGATACTGCGGTGATCGGCGGCGAGCCGACCGCGGTGCTCCCCGCAGCGGCGGCCACCACCAGTCGAAGCGGCCGCCGGCGCGCGCTGATCCTCGGCCTGCTCGGCGCCGCGGCGGCAGCGGCCGTCGCTCTCGCCCTCGCGACCGGCGGCGATGACGACGAACCGTCGGCGGAACCCCCCATCGCCGTGACCACGACGGTCACCGAGCCCGAGCCAGCCGAACCCGCCCCCGCCCCGGATAGTCCAGCCGAGGAAACCCCGCCGGCATCAGCCGGCCCGCCGAGCTGCGAGCAGCTCGAGGCCCAGAAGGACAGGCTCGAGGAGCGCAAGAAGGGCGCGGAGGAGCGCGTCAAGGACGACAAGGAAGCGAAGAAGGAGGTGAAGGAGAGGTTCGACGAGCGAAAGCAGGAGCTCGACGAGCGGATCAAGGCATGCAAGGAGGCCGAGAAGGGAAACTGAGCCAACTCAGCCGCGACGGGTCCGGGCCTTGAGAGAGGCTTCTGGTCGGTCCCGATCCATTGCTACTGCGACCGGGGCGATGGGACGGTGTTTGAACCGAGCGACCGTTCAGGCGATCCGTCGTATCCATCGCCTGATGGGATAGACGGGTTGTCAAACCAGCTTCCGAAACTCCTCTCGGCTGATCTCGGCTGTCTTCAGGATCTGGGATCTGGTTCAAGGTGCCCGGCCGCAGCTCCTTGTGGCGCGGCACCACGATGGTCGGCTGGAAGTCCGGATGCTCGAGCGCGTAGTGGCTGCCCTTGCTTCGGTGCACCCGCCAACCCTTCCGTTCGAGGGCCTTGATCGCCTGGTCGCCGGAGATACCGCGCGGTAGTCGCCGGCTCACGCCGGAATCGGGAAGTTACGGCGGACGATACCGAGCGGCACGTCCTTACCCCGATCACGCATGCTCTCGACGTACAGGGCGATAGCCTCCTGCGCACTGGCCGTGGCTTCTTCCATGGTCTCCCCCTGGGTGACCATGCCGGGCAGATCCGGTGAATACACGGTGAAGCCCCCCTCCGGCTGGGGCTCGAAGACGACCTCGACGTTCGCAGGCTTACTCATGCCCCGATTCTACGCCCGTCGGCCGAACAGCTCAATCGGGCGCACCGGTTCGAATCCGATCGTGTCCCTGCGTGGAGACGGACATGCGGCCGGCTGCGTGCGCCGTGACGAACTCCTCGCGGCTAATGCCGACGTCGGAGAGGATGCCGCTCAGCGTCCCGCGTTTAGATGTCGCTCGCGTGTACGGGCACCACCACCAGGGGGCCCACCGCGGTCAGGCGCCGGCCACCCCGTAGACCTCCCATTCGTCCGAAACCCCCTTCAGCGTCCGGCGCCCACGCGGCTCGAGCTCGATCCCCGAGCCCACGATCAGGTCGCCAACCGTACGGGAGACCAGCACCTTGCCGGACGCAGCCAGCGCCGAGATCCGGGCCGCGATGTGGACCGCGAGGCCGCCGATGTCGTCGCCGATCAACTCGATCTCTCCCGTGTGCAAGCCGGCGCGCAGCTCGAGTCCGAGCGAAGGCGCCTCGGCGAGAACGGCGCGAGCGCACTGGACGCCGCGCGTGGGACCATCGAAGGTGGCGAGGAAGCCGTCGCCGGTGGTCTTCACCTCATGCCCGCCGAACCGCTCGAGCGAGCGGCGCACCATCTCGTGGTGCGCCTCGAGCAGCTCGCGCCAGCGTGCGTCGCCAAGCTCGCTGAGCTGGTCGGTGGAGGAGACGATGTCGGTGAACATCACGGTCGCCAGCGCCCGCTCGACCACCGGGACAGGACCGACGCCGGTGAGGAAGGTCTGGATCTCGGCCACGGCACGAGCGGAGTCGCCGACCCAGGGGGGGTGATCAACGCCCTCGAGCTCCACCTTGCGGCTGCCTTCGATCCGCTCCGCGAGCCATCTCGCGGCCCCGATGTTGACCGCCATGTCACCGCGGCGATGCAGGATCAGCGTCGGCACCTGGATCAGTGGCACCGCCTCGCGAACATCGGTGTCGAGGAACATCGCGACCAGCTGCCAGACCCGCCTCGGACTCGCGGCCTGGCGCTCGAACCGCGCCTGCATCTCGCGGGCGCGGTCGTCACCGGCGAGGCTGGGCGAGAAGATCTCGATCGTGGCGCCGGTCCCCCAGAGCGGCGCGATCAGC
>JBPCOO010000106.1:0-5040 GCA_051000155.1 Solirubrobacterales bacterium
ATCCCCCACCGCGACGGCCGACTCGCGAAACGGTTCACTGCCACCGTCGAAAGCGCTAGCTCAGGTCAGTAGGTTCCTGCGAATGGCACTTCCCGACCTCGCCGGACGCCGGCAGGACTCGCCTTGACCCCTATTCCCGAAGACATCGACGGAGCCAAGATCGAGGAGGACTACGATCGGACCAGTAGCCGAACTACGCAGAATCTTCTGTCCCAAGGGGTCGGACACAGACCCGCCTGCCATGGGGCCCCTGCGACGTAGGTTTGTCCTAGGCGCCGCTGGTTCGTCTCGAGCGAACCTGCTCGATGTAGGCGTCGATTCGCTCGCCGGATTGGATCTCGGCGTCGGGCATGAGGTGCCCGTACAGGTCGTAGGTCGTAGCTACCGAGGCATGCCCCATGTACTGGGAGATCGCCTTCGCGTTGACGCCGGCGGCGATCAGCATCGACGCATAAGAATGCCGCATCTCATGAAGCGTCACAGGCTGGAGCCCCGCCTCCAGCCAGGCCTTCTTTGCGCGCCGGTGGACCCCCTTCACTGGGAATCGGCGCACCGAGTCGATCCCGAGGACGAGCCCCTCGCGCCAACTCCGCGCGGCCAGCTGCTTAAACTCTTGATGCAGGTCCCCGACGAGGGGGACGCGTCGGTGCGCCGCTTTAGACTTACCCCTTTGGAACGTGCCGCCGTCCAGCTGGTCGAAGGCGTGGCGAACGTGGACGAGCCGACGCTCGAAATCTACGTCGTCCCAGGAAAGCGCCCAGAGCTCACCTAGACGCAAGCCGGCCAGCATCGCGGTAGCCCAGATAGCCCGATCCCGAAGCGGCACGGCCTCCACGAGCTTCCATCCCTCCTCGATGCTGACAATCCGATCCCGCCGAGACCGCACCGCCGGCATCTCAAGTTCCCTGGTCGGATTGTGATCAGCGAGTTCTCGAGTCGTTGCCCATCGGTAGATGGAGCGCAGGGGCATGATCGAGTTTCTGACGGTACTCGCATCGAGCCCGTCGGCGACCATCCCGTCTACGAGTCGCTGGACGTCTCCCCGTCCGAGATCCCTCAGTCGATGTTCACCGAGGCTGGGCAGAAGCCTCAGGTCGAGAGCTACGCGATAGTTTCGAACCGTCGAGGGCTTGTAGATATCGCCTCCGCGCGCCCGCAACACTCCCGAGTCGATCCCGGCGAACCATTCCTCGGCAGCCTCCCGAATACTCATCATTCCGGAGGCAAGCGATCCGCGCCGGGCGAGATGAACTTCCATCTCCGCACGCCAGCCCTTCGCCGCGACCGGGTCCGCGAACGTCTTGCTGTGCTTCTTCTTGGTCGCCGGATCGCGCACCTGCGCCTGGTAGCGCGGCGTGCATCCACAACGCCCTCCCGAGCGCGCGCGACAGTCGCGTGAGTGTCGGATCGTGACGCCCGTTGGCGCGCGACCTGTTTTGCCCCTCTGCGCACTCACCAGGATTCCCTTCTTGGGCGACGTTCGAGGCCACGGAGCTTTGCGGGGTCGATCGTCTGCTGGTCGAGCCAACTCCGTAGCCCACCTATCGGGAAAAGCCGCAGCCTGCCGACGCAGACCACCGGTACGTGGGGTTGCACGTGGCGCTCAAAGGAATCGACCGAGATCCCCAACGCCATCGCCGCCTGCTTTCGATTGAGCGCGAGCGACTCTGAGTCGCGGCCGGTGGATGTCCTGTTCGCCATCCCGATACTGAGTCGGAGGGGCGAGGAAAAACCCCCAGGCTGCCCTTGACGGGGCAAGGGGCCTTCTGCGGTGGTCGAGACCTCTGGCAACGTCTGCGCTAGGTGCGCTGCCAAGTGCGCTGCCAAAATGCGCCTTCTTCGGCCCCCTGGAGCGGCCTTGTGCGGTAAAGCACTTTCCTGCCACTCGGCGGTAGCTCGCATGTTCAAGCGGCCTAGCGCGCTTTCTCCCAGCGCGCCCGACAAGATTCGAACTTGTGACCTTCGGTTTCGTAGACCGACGCTCTATCCAGCTGAGCTACGGGCGCGGGTCCGGGCCTCGGTGAGGTCCGGGCGGGTCATCTTAGAGGGAACTCCGCCCGCCGACCAGTCCGTGGAATAGGCTGGCATGCGCAAACGGATCGGGAGGAATGACGATGAGCGACGGCAGCGAGCGACGCGGGGACGGGTCCACCGGCGAGAGGGCCAAGCGGGCAGCGAACGAGGTTGAGCAGGAAGCGGGTCGGCTGAAGCACGAGACCGGCGAGGAGGCCCGCCGCACCCGCGACGAGTTCGCCTCCAGTGGCGAGAAGTTGATGGACGGGAAGGGAATCGAGGTCGGCGATTCCAAGCTCCCTTACGCGACCATGCTTGCGATCGGCGCCTTCATCGCGATATCGGTCGCCGTCTTGATCCTGATCTGGACGCTCGTCGGCGGTGGCTTCGGCATCTTCCTCGGTGCCATTCTCGGCGTCATCGCCGGAGTGATCGCAGCCAAGCTGATCGCCGACGCCAAGGGCGGCTCCTAGGCTCCGCTCCGCCGGCACTTCGCTCCCGACCTTCCGAATGGGCCTCTTCTCTCGCTTTCGCGGACCCGGTCGAGCCGGGGAGCTGCAGGTTGGCGATCCGCGGTTCGACGAGTGGGAGCCCGTGCGCGACTTCGAGGACATCGAGTCCGCCCGGGCCTGGCGCCGCCACCTGACCGATGCCGGGATTGAGGCGGCCATCTGCAGCGACTACCCGCTCGACCGCTTCGGTCGTGGCGACATCGACCTGCGGGTGCCGCCCGGAAGCTGGAGCGACGCCGAGGAGTACCTCTCGAACCTCGATCTGGATTGAGGCCGTCCCGCAGGCGCCCCCGGGAGGTCCGGCTACCCGCTTACCCGCTCCCCTGGCTGCGCCCTCGACCGATACGCTCCGCCCACACATGGGGGAGCAGCTCTCGCCATCCGATGCCTCCTCCCTCCAGGCCGAGGGTGGCTCAATCCACGTCCACGTCGGGGGCACCGCGATCTTCTCCGGCGACCCGCCCGCCTACGGGGAGCTGTGCGCCCACGTCGAGCGCCGGCTGGAGCTGATCCCGCGCTTTCGCCAGCGAGTCCGCCACCTCCCCGGCAAGGTCGGCAGGCCGAGTTGGGAGGACGATCCCGACTTCGACATCGCCCGTCACGTCATCCACCTCGCCGTCCCCTCCCCCGGCAGCGACGCCCAACTACGCGACCTGGTCGGGCGGATCATGTCCCAGCCGCTGGACCTCGAGCGACCGCTGTGGCAGATCTACCTGATCGAAGCTCTCGAAGGCAACCGCTTCGCCGCGCTCTCGAAGACCCATCACGCGCTGGTCGACGGGGTCGCCGCGGTGGACGTGGGCGCGGTGATCTTGGATCCCGACCCGGAGGGGACCGACCTCGATCTGCCGAAGGAGGCGTGGCCCCCGAACGCCCGCCGCACCGAGGAGCTGGTCGTTGGTCGTGCCCGCGAGGCGGCCGGGCGCCTCGCCGGCCCGCTGCAGAAGATGATCAACCTCGAGCTGGATCCCGCCGGCGCAACGTCCAGCGCGACCAAGACAGCCCGCGGCTTCCTCGAGCTGGCGCGCAACAGCGATCCGGTGCGACCGACGCCGCTGAACGTGAAGATCGGACGGGACCGCAGGGTCGCCTACGCGGCAACCACCCTGGAGACGATGAAGGAGATCGCGCGGGCGGCTGAGGCGACGGTCAACGACGTCCTGCTCAGTAGCTCCGCGGGTGCGCTCCGACGCTGGTTCGAGGACCGCGGCGAGGAGGTTCCGGAGGAGTTCGTTGCCCTGGTGCCGATGAGCATCCGCAAACCAGGCGAGGAGGGAAGCCTCGGCAACCGGATCACCACCCTGCTGGTGCCGCTGCCGCTGAGGGAGGCGGATCCGATCGCACGGCTCCACCGGATCAATCGGACCACGAAGAAGCTGAAGGCATCGGAGGGGGCGCGAGCGGCATCGCTTCTGATCGAGGCCTCGGGGATGGTGCCGCCGACGGTCAACAGGGTGCTCGGGCAGATGGGCTCCGCGCTCGGTCCGGTACGGGAGGCGATGCCGCAGCGCGTCCCCTGGAACCTGGTGATCTCCAATGTTCCCGGCCCGCCGATGCCGGTCTATCTGCTCGGTCACAGGCTCGAGGCGCTTCATCCCTACGTGCCGCTGTCCCCGCAGCGGCGGGCGCTCTCGATCGGGGCGATCTCCTACGACGGCGGCCTCTACTTCGGCCTGGCCGGGGATCGGGACCGGTTGGCGGACCTAGACCGCGTCGCCTCCCACCTCGAAGCCTCGATTGCCGAACACCTGGAGGCGAGCTGAGGGCCATCGAGCGGCCCTCGGCGGCCACGGGGCGGTGACCGTCCCCAGCGGGGCGGCCTCAGCTGACGACGATCACCGGCGTCCCCAGCGGGACCTTGTTGACCAACTTCATCGCGTTGGGATTGGCGGCGCGGATACAGCCACTGGACTCGGCCCCTCCGACCGGGCCGGTGGTGCCGTGGATCGCCACCCGGTCGCCCCCGATCCAACCCGGAGGAAGGTTAGGCTGGTGGGCGCTGAGCGCGATCGCGCAGCAGCCGTAGGCAGGGTTGAGGCCGCCGGTGAACACATCGGTCACTCCGAACCTCCCCGGCGGGGTCGAGGTCCCGCCGGCCCCGATCGTCACCGGGAACTTCGCCACCTGCTTGGACCCGTCGATCAGCCTCACCTCGCGATCACCGAGGTTGACCATGATCTTCATCGGCGTCGTCTGAAAGATGAAGTCCTTGTAGCTGGCTCGCACCCAGAGCGGTCGGTTGTCCTTGGCCTCGGCACTGCTGACCTGGATCCACTCGCCGTCACGGTCGAGCACGGCCATCGTGCGTGGTGAGCCGAAGTCGGTCTTGGCCCTGACCTGCGCCACCACCTTTCCCCGCGGGTCGTTGTGGAGCTTGACCTTGCGGCCCTTACGGACCTTGAGGATCCGGCTCCCCCGGTTGGTCCAGAGGCGACGCTCGGCGATCGGAACCGGGGTCGTGTCCTCGACCTCGCGGGTGACCGGAACGACCGCCTCCTGCTCTTCGCTCCGGGGA
>JBPCOO010000107.1:0-6483 GCA_051000155.1 Solirubrobacterales bacterium
CCGGTTCCGACGACGATCAGAATCGCACCGACCAGCACCGCCAGGAGCATCACGTTCTGACCGCTGACCGCGAGCAAATGGGCCAATCCGGAGCGTTGGAACCGCTCGCGAACGACGAGGTCGACCAGGTCGTCCTGACCGAGGACGAAGCCGCGCAGGAGCGCTGCCCGCTCGGGATCGGTCCCGCTCGAGAGCCCGGCCTCGGCGCGTGAGCGGATCCGATCGAGCACGCCGTCCAGACCGGAGCGAGCTCCCGTCGTCGGCTCCGCCCGCCGCGCCCGCAGCTCGAGCGCTGCCCCGGCTCGCTCGACCTGCTCCCGGCGCCAGTCCTCCGGGGCTCGCAAGGTCCCCTCGAGATGCCAGCGGGATCCGATCGGCAGTTCCGCGACCGGCTCGCCGATAACCGCCATCACTCGCCCCTCCTCCAGCTCGATCGGCACGCGCACCTCGCCCCCCGAGCGCCTCGCTGCCGCGGCGACGAAGCCCTCGACCTCGACCCTCTGCCCGGCGCGAGCCCCGATCGGGCCGGGCTCGAGCGCGTCCAGGCGTGCCTCGCCGATCCCGAGGCCCGCGATGGCGGCGGTCAGCGCCACTCCCACCAGCAGCCTCCAGCCGCTCGCGGCATCGTTCCTCGAGGAGGCGACGCAGACCCCGGCGAGCAGCGCCGCGCCCACGGGCCACCCCGGGGGTTCCGCGACCAGGGTCGAAGTGAGCAGCCCGGCCGTCAGGCCCGCGAGAAGCGCGTGGCGCCACCAGAGCCCCGGGGCCCTCACGGTTGGAGGCTGCCCGAGAGCGAGTCGATCGTCGCCGGTCCGATCCCCGAGATCTGGTCGAGATCCTCGATCGAGGAGATTCCCCCGTTCTGGTCGCGGAACTCGATGATGTTGGCGGCGGTGACCGGACCGATCCCATCGATCTCCTCGAGGTCGGCCTCGGTCGCGCTACCGAGGCTGATCGGTCCGTCTCCCGCGCCGGCGGAGGCGACCGCCCCGCCCGGTGCCGACTCCGGAACGACCACCTGCTGGCCGTCGACGATCCGCGCCGCGAGGTTGATCGCGTCGGCCTCTCCCTCGCTCGTCACCCCGCCGGCGCGCTCGATCGCGTCGGCGACCCGTGATCCGAGGGGCATCCGGTAGACGCCCGGCTTGGCGACGGCTCCGGCGACGTGGACGACCGCATCCCCCGCCGACCCGGCGGAGCCGCCCGCGGGCTGGCGGGGACCCTCCGAAACCTTCAACTCGGCCGATCCGCCTCCCCCCGTCCCGGCCTCGCTACTCGCGCGGACCACCAGCAGCAGCAGCACCGCCGCAATCGCCGCGTATAGAACAAGCTGCAGGGTGGAGGGACGACCGCTCATGGGCGCGGGGTTGGCGAGATCGTGGTCACCCCTGCCATCCTGGCCAATCAGGTGTGCCCGATCAGCACCTGGAGGTCATTTTTCGTGACGGGCGCGTGATTTCTTCGCGCGTGGCCCGCCGAGCGACGAGGATGTTGCGCATGACGCTACCTCGGCGTCGCTCGATCCGGCGGAGGCCGCCGCCAGCGCCTACTTCACCCGAAAACCGGAGATGCCCTGGGGCTCCTCCTCGATCTCGTCGAGGCGGTTGACGCGGGCCTTCTCGGGGCCGTCGTTGCAGAAGGCGACCGCTTGGTCCACGGCGTTCGCCGGACCCTCGAACAGCGCCTCCATCGATCCGTCCGCCTTGTTCCGGGCCCAGCCGGCGAGGCCGAGGGACTGGGCGCGCTGGCGGACGCTGTCTCGGAAGAAGACCCCCTGGACGTTCCCATGAGCGACCACCCGGGTGCGCTTGCGGTCATCAGCCATGCCTAGAACTCCTCCTCCTCGTAGTGCTCTACCTCCCGCTGCCTGCCGAAGGTCTCCTCGACCGACACCGGTGGCGACTGCACCGAGACCAGCGCGACCTCCTCGTCGCCGTGGTTGGCGAGGGTATGGTCGGAAGCCGGCGGGATCAGGGCGAGGTCGCCCTGACTCATCTCCTCGGAGTCGCCGGCGGCGGTGAGGGTGGCGACGCCGCGGAGGACGATGTAGGCCTGCTCGGCCTCCTCGTGGGAGTGCAGCGACTGCTCGACGCCGGGCGGCACCTCGATGCAGGTGATCGTCATCTGTCGCGAGCCCAGCTCCCCGGCATCCATCAGGATCCGGGTGCTGAGCTGGTGCCAATCCTGGACCGGTGCGTCAGTGAGTCTCCTGACAAGCATCCCGTGGTTCTACCAGAGATAGGTCGATCTCAAACGCCGCGACCCGCGCGGACGCGCTGCGGAGCACCTGCCGGTCAGCTTCTTACGACGAGGTTGACGAGCTTGCCGGGGACGACGATCTCCTTGACCGGCTCGGCGCCCTCGAGGTGCTGGGCGACGTTCTCGCTCTCCCGAGCCAGCACCAGCAGCTCCGCCTCGCCGGCGTCGGCCGGGGCCTCGACCTTGTCGCGCACCTTCCCGTTCACCTGGACAACCAGGGTGAAGGTGTCGGCCCGCAGCAGCTCGGGATCGGCGCTCGGCCAAGGCTCCTCCCAAATCAGGCCGCCCTGCAATCGCTCCCAGATCTCGGCCGCCAGATGCGGGGCGAAGGGGAAGATCAGCGAGGCGGCGGTGGAGGCGGCGAAGCGGAGGGTGCCGTCACCCTCGGCGGTCCCGAAGAGCTGCTGTTTGACCCGGTAGGCGTCGTTGACCAGCTCCATCACTGCGGCGATCACGGTGTTGAGCTGGAAGTCTCGCTCGAAGTCGCGGGTGGCCTTGTCGGTCGCCCAGTGCGCCTTCGACAGGAGCTCGCGCGCGGCGGGCTCGGTCGCGGACGGGTCGGGGCCATCACTCGGGTCCGTCCGCGCTTCCACCTCCACCGCCAGCCTCCAGAGCCGGCTGAGGAAGCGGTGGACGCCCTCGGCGCCCTCGTCGAGCCAATCGCCGCCGCGCTCGGGCGGACTCATGAAACAGACGTAGGTGCGGGCGGTATCGGCACCGAGGCGCTCGACGTAGTCGCGGGGGCTGACGACGTTTCCCACCGACTTGCTCATCTTGGCTCCCTCGCGGGTGATCATCCCCTGGGTGAGCAGGTTGGTGAACGGCTCTTGGATCTCGTCGGGCAGGTGGCCGCCGTCGGCGAGCGCCTTGACGAAGAAGCGGGCGTACATGAGGTGGAGAATCGCGTGCTCGACCCCGCCGATGTACTGGTCCACCGGCATCCAGTGCTCGGCGACCTCGCGGTCGAAGGGGAGCTCTGAGTTGTGGGGATCGAGGTAGCGGAGGAAGTACCAGGAGGAATCGACGAAGGTGTCCATCGTGTCGGTCTCGCGCCGGGCGGGGCCGCCGCACTCCGGACAGGGGGTCTCGACCCAGTCGGTCGCAGCTTCCAGGGGACTCTTGCCGCGGGGCTGGTAGTCGTCGATCTCCGGCAGCTCCACGGGGAGCTGGTCGTCCGGTACCGCGACGATCCCGCACTCGGGACAGTGGACCACCGGGATCGGACAGCCCCAGTAGCGCTGACGGGAGAGGAGCCAGTCGCGGAGGCGGTAGTTGACCGTCGGTCGTCCGAGGTCGCGCTCGGCCAGCCACTCGACGATCCGGCTCTTGGCCTCGGGCGAGGTGAGCCCGTCGAGGGAGCCGGAGTTGACCATTGTCTCCACGTCGGAGTGGGAGACGAACGCCGCGCCCTCGGGCACCTCCTCCCCCCCGGCCGGCGCCACCACCTGGCGGATCTCGATCCCGAACTTCTCGGCGAACTCGTAGTCGCGCTGGTCGTGAGCGGGGACCGCCATGATCGCGCCGGTCCCGTATTCCATCAGCACGTAGTCGGCGCAGAAGACCGGGATCTGCTCATCGTTGACCGGGTTGGTGACGGTGCGCTCGAGCCGGATTCCGGTCTTCTCACGGGACTCGTCGCCCCGCTCGGCGGTCGCGGTGCGGGCGGCCTCGGCGACGTAGCCGCGGACCTCCTCCGCGTTGGTGGTGCCCTCAATCAGACGGTCGAGGTCCGGATGCTCGGGGGCGAGGACGAAGAAGGTGGCGCCGTGGAGGGTGTCGGGGCGGGTCGTGAAGACCTCGAAGTCGATCGCCGGCTCCTCACAGCGGAAGATCACCTCGGCTCCGGTGGAGCGACCGATCCAGTTGCGCTGCATCGTGGTCACGCTGTCGGGCCACTTCTCCAGCAGCTCGAAGTCGGAGAGGAGCCGGTCAGCGTAGGCGGTGGTCTTGAACAGCCACTGCTCGAGCTTGCGCGGCTCGACCGGGGTGCCGCAGCGCTCGCAACGTCCCTCCACCACCTGCTCGTTGGCGAGCACGGTCGCGTCGGTGGGGCACCACTGCACCGCTACCTCCTTGCGGTAGGCGAGTCCCTGCTCGCGCAGGCGGAGGAAGATCCATTGAGTCCAGCGGTAGTAGGAGGGGGTGTGCGAAGCGATCTCCCGACTCCAGTCGACCGAGACTCCCCAGCGACGGAACTGCTCGCGGAAGGACTCGATCGACCGCTCGGTGGAGACCTTCGGGCTCTCGCCGGTCTTGATCGCGTGGTTTTCGGCGGGCAGGCCAAACGAGTCGTAGCCCATCGGATGGATCACCGTGTGGCCGGTGCGGCGGCGGTAGTGGGCGATCGCGTCGCCGATCGAGTAGTTCTTGAGGTGGCCGACGTGGGGCTCCCCCGAGGGATAGGGGAGCATCTCCAGCACGTAGGACTTGGGCCCCGAGCCGTCGAAGCCGGGCTCGCCGGGACTGGGAACCTCCCAGGTGCCCTCGGTGGCCCAGAGGCGCTGCCATTTGGCCTCGATCGCGGCGGGGTCGTAGCGGTCCTCTGGGGGGCTCTCGGACATGGCGCGGCAGTCTAGAGGCGAGGGTCTGCGAGCCCACTGGCCTCCGCCGGCGAGCCGAGCTTGACCGGGGCGTATATTGGACGTAGGTCGCGCCGCCGGAGCGGGATCATTCAAGGAGGTTTCCCCCGATGTCACGACTGATCAGGATGGACCGGAGCGGACATACGACGCTCGGGGAGTGGACCTCCGCCGACGACGCCGCCTTCGGCGAGGCCGCCGCGAAGCTACGTGGAGAACTCGAGCGCGGAATGATCGCGAGCGCCACCCGCCCGGACGGCACCGCCGAGGTTGTGCGGGAGCTTCCCGCCGACGCCGAGATGGTGGTGCTGCGACGCCCGATCGCCGGCGGCTAGGCGCCGACGCCGGCCGGCGCTCGAGCGGGCGATCCCGCCCGAGGACGCCCCTCCACTTCCAAATGCGCTTCGATCCCCGCGAATCGATCGACCAGGGCCTCGCCGAGGTCGCCTCGCTGCCGTCGTGGCGGAGGCCGATGACGGCCGAGCGGCTGGCGAAGACCGAGCGCCGCTGGACGATCTGGAACTTCGCGATCAGCGCGCCCTTCTTCGGCACCGCGGCCTTCCTCATGTATCTGGAGCCGCTGCTCTTTCCCGTCTCCGCCTGGGCCTTGATCCACGGCTTCTCGATCCCGATGCTCTACGCACGCCGGGGCGCGCGCTCGATCGTGCCGCTCGGGGGGATCGGATCGGCGGCGGGCAAGGGCGAAGCGAGGGCCGAGGGCGTGGCGCTGGGGTTGCTCGGCGACCTGGTCGGCCACGAGGCGCGGGAACTGGCCCGGGAGACGGGACTGGTGATGAGCCGCGGCAAGCTGGGAGTCTGGCTACTGGGCGAGCGGGGAGCGATCCTGGTGCGCCCGGGCGGCAAGCGCGTGGTTTGCTGGTGCGTGAAGATCGCCGACGTCGAGGGCCTGCCGGCGGCCGACCGCATCTCCCACCTGCTGCTGGCCCTGCGCGAGGACGAGCTCGGCTTCGCCACCATCGCCAACCTCGACTTCTCCGGTGCGACGCGGCGGCTGCGGCCAAGGCTCGAGCGCCGGGCACGCCCGGCGCTGGAGCGAGCCGTCGAGGCGGCGGTGGAGCCTCCCGGCACGGGTGCGGGCCAGGCCTCCACTGAGGCGCTTCCAGCCCACAGCTGATGGGGCGCCGCCGATAGAACTCTTGTGAGCAGGCTCGGGACTCTCGCCTTCAACGCCGAGTACTACCACGGCATCATCCGCTCCTACTACGACGGCCTCCAGCCCTGCTTGAACAACCCGACTTCGCCCCCGCCAACGGCAAGAAGTACCGGTCGGGAGATCTCTGGGGGCGGTCGGCGCCTGGTACTCGGGCCGCTGGCACACCGAGGGCAGCAAGGACTACATGCGGGCGATCCGCAAGCACATGCGCGAGCGCACCTGGGAGAGCCACCCCTACTTCGACGAGAAGTAGGGTCGGCTTTGGGGGGTGACCACCGCGGCTCGATCATTCCGTCCGGTCCGTCTGCGAACATCTGTTCGTGGTCGATTTCCGCGACAACCCGAACCACAAGGGCAACGTCGCCGAGGCGATGATCTACGCGCGTGCGATCCAGCTCGGCCTCGATGTGCTCCTGCCGGCGGGCGAGCACTCTCGCTACGACATGGCCTTCGATCTCGAGGGGATCGGGA
>JBPCOO010000153.1:0-8826 GCA_051000155.1 Solirubrobacterales bacterium
ACCAGCGTGATCGCCGCCAGGGCGGCGACTGGCGCGTAGGTGCCGGTCTCCCGCGCCCAGCGGAGCCCCCGCAGCAGCCCGAAGGCCCCGAGCGCCGCGCCGGCGAAGAAAACGAGGGCGGGCCCGCCGGCCTGCGAGGCCGAGGTGCGGTAGTCGCCGGTCGGCCAGATTCCGAACGCCTCCAGCGGGTTGAGCGGCCCCTTGAGGTTGCCGAGGTCGCTGCCGAAGCGATCCGGGTTGAGCGCGTCGAGGCGGGCGAAGTCGGCGATCCGCGACCACTCCTGTGCGGTGGCCACCACCAGGATCGCCAGCCCTCCGAGCAGGTACGGCGCGAGGCGGCGGCGCCAGTCGACCGGGAGCTGAGGACGCGGCCGAACCGCGAGCCAGCGCGTCGCGATCACGGTCGCAACCACGGCACCGATCCAGAGCAATCCCGGCAGGCTGTAGTTGAACACGGCCGCCGCAGCCAGCACCGCCAGCGGGAGGATGCCCCGGAGGGGATGGACTCGGCGTGCCTTCACCGCCGGATCGAAAGCCTCGGCGAGGAGCCTCGCCAGAAGCAGGGCGAAGGCCAGCAGGATCAAGCTCATCAAAGGCTCCTTGAAGGCGCCGCTGACGACGAAGGAGACGCCGAGATAGGCGATCGCGACCATGATCGCGCCGAGCGCGCGGCGAGGTCGCGAGAGGTGCCCGAGCACCGACAGCGAGGTCAGCGCCAGCAGCGGCGCCAGGGCGATGGTGAAGCCGGAGAAGACCTGCTCGAGTCCCGAGCGGTTGATCTCGGCGAGGGCCACCACCACCGCGTGCGGGCCGATCGGATAGCCGCCACGGATGAAGGTGGGAACGAAGCCGGAGGGCTCGCGAACGTAGTCGGCGATCAGCAGGTGGGAGGCCATGTCGTCGTTGAGCAGACCGGCTCCGAGTACGCCGACCTCGCCCGCGACCGCGAACGGGATCGAGACCAGCGCGGTGGTGACGGCTACCACGAGCGCAGCGAGCAGCAGCTCCGTCCGCTCCAGCCGAACCCTCCCTCGCAGGAAGAAGGCGCCGCCCGCGGTAGCGGCCCCCAACAGCACCGCCGCCGTGACCGCGTGGCCGGGCAACCGCGAAGCGGCACCCGCGATCGCCAGCATTGCCGCGATCCCCACAGCCGGCGCCAACCAGTCGATCCCCCGACCGGCACCACGCTCCACCCCACGGGCGAAGCTGAGCAGCGCCTGGCCGATCAGCAGGGCGCCCGCCAGAAGCAGCGCCAGGGTTGAGTAGGCGCCAACCATGGCCGCAGGGTTCCCTAGGTGTCTAAGCCGACGGTAAGCGAGGGATCGGGCACCCGAACCAGGTCACGTTTCACCAGCAGCTCCGCCACCTGGACCGCGTTGGTCGCGGCGCCCTTGCGCAGGTTGTCTCCGACCACCCAGAGGTTGAGGCAGCGCTCGTGGGAGGGGTCCCGGCGTATCCGGCCGACCAGGACCTCGTCGCGGCCGGTCGCATCGGTCGCCAGCGGGTAGCGGCCCTCGCCCGGCTGATCGACGACGACTACGCCTGGAGCAGCCGAGAGCAGCTCGCGACACTCCTCCGGCTCGATCGGCTCGCGCATCTGGATGTTGATCGACTCCGAGTGGGCGCCGAAGACGGGCACCCGGGCGCAGGTCGCCGAGATTCCCATCTCCGCTTCAGAGACGCCGAGGATCTTCCGCGTCTCAGCCATCATCTTGCGCTCCTCGGTGGTGTAGTCGTCGCCGTCGACGAACACCTCCACCTGGGGCAAGACGTTGAAGGCGATCCGGTGCGGGTAGATCTCGGGCTCGGTGGTCTCGCCTTCGAGAACCGCTCGCGACTGGGTCCGCAGCTCCTCGATCGCCTTCTGTCCGGTGCCCGAGACCGATTGGTAGGTGGAGATCAGCATCCGCTCGATCCCGACCTCCCGCTGAAGCGGCGCCAGGGCGACCAGCGCCTGCATGGTCGAGCAGTTGGGATTGGCGACCAGTCCCCGGTGGGAGTCCGCCGCCTCGGGGTTGACCTCGGTGATCACCAGGGGAACTTGGTCGTGCATGCGCCAGTAGCTGGTGTTGTCGACGACCACGGCGCCCGCGTCGATGATCCGCGGAGCCCACTCGGAGCTGATCGTCCCGCCGGCGGAGGAGATGACGAGGTCGAGATCCCCGATCGTCTCCTCGCTCAGCACCTGCACCTCGACCTCGTCGGTGCCGAAGGGCAGCCGCTTGCCGGCCGAGCGGGCCGAGGCGAGCGGACGCAGCTCATCCAGCGCGAACTCACGCTCGGCCAGCACCCGGAGGATGGTCGAGCCGACGGCGCCGGTGGCCCCGACGACGCCTACCCGCAGCGCCATCAGCCGATCCCCGGACGGTGGTCGTCCCCCGCCGGCTCCTCACGACGAACCGAGTCGGCCCCGAGGCCGAAAGCCGTGTGCAGTAGCTCGACCGCATCGGCGACCCGCTCGGCGCCGATGACGCAGCTGATCTTGATCGGGGAGGTCGAGATCATGTGGATGTTGATCCCATTCTCGCCGAGCACCTGGAAGACCTTGGCCGCGACGCCCGGATGGCTGCGCATGCCGGCGCCGACGATCGAGACCTTGCCGATGCGCTCGTCGGTCAGCACCTCGGCACCCTCGATCCCGAGCTCGGCGATCGTCTCCTGGGCAGAGCGCAGATCCTCGCGGGTGACCGTGAACGAGAGGTCGGCGCCATGGCTGGTGGAGACCGGCTCGTTCTGGATGATCACGTCGACGTTGACGCCGGCATCGGCGAGCGCGGTGAAGATCTGACCGGCGACGCCGGGCTCGTTGCGGACCCCCGCAAGGGTCACCCGGGCCTCCTCGTCGGAGTGGGTTACGGCTGTTACAAGTGGACGTTCCATGGTTTCGCTCTCGGAGACGACGAGGGTACCGGGGCCGTCCCCAAACGACGAGCGGCAATGGATCGGGACGCCATGGTTGCGGGCGTACTCGACGCTTCGGAGCTGGAGCACCTTGGCGCCCGAGGCCGACATCTCCAGCATTTCCTCGAAGGAGACGACCCCGAGCTTGCGCGCGTCGGCGACTATCCGCGGATCGGCGCTGTAGATGCCGGCGACGTCGGTGTAGATCTCGCAGACCTCGGCATCGAGCGCGGCGGCGAGGGCGACGGCGGTGGTGTCGGAGCCGCCACGACCGAGGGTGGTGACGTCCTTGGAGTCGGGCGAGACGCCCTGGAAGCCGGCGACCAGGACGATGTTGTCCTCTGCCAGGGCCGCCTGGATCCGGTCGGCACGGACGTCGAGGATGCGGGCCTTGGTGTGGGAAGCGGTGGTCATGATCCCCGCCTGGGAGCCGGTCAGAGAGATCGCCCGGTGGCCCATGTCCCAGATCGCCATCGCACACAGCGCGCAGGAGATCCGCTCGCCGGTGCTGAGCAGCATGTCCATCTCCCGCGCCTGAGGTCGCTCGGAGATCTCGGCGGCGGCGGCGAGCAACTCGTCGGTGGTCTTTCCCCGAGCGCTGAGCACGGCGACCACGCCCTTGCCCCGCTCGTGGGCGGCGACGATCCGGCGCGCCGCACGCTTGATGTCGGCGGCCTCAGCGACGGAGGTTCCGCCGAACTTCATCACCACCACCTCGGCGGAGACGGATGATCCGGCGGGATCCAGGGTGTCGGTCGCGGCTTCCATCGAGGCCGGAAGGATAGAGGCGAGCTGCGCGGTCGGGCGGGGGCGTGTGCCAAGATCGCGCGATGAGCGAGGTCGAGCCCACAGGCGCCTCGAGCGGATCCCCAAGTCGACGGCGCCGCCTCAAGAGGCCGTCTCCAACCACGATCGCCCGTCGGCGAGCCACTGCGATCGCAGTGGCGGTGGCAGCCACCCTGCTGCTCTACCTGCTGCTGTTCGGCGGCGAGGAAGAACCGATGCGGGGCGAGATCCCGGCGGAGACCTCGACCGAGACCCGGGGGCTTCTGGCGGAGCTATCGGCTGAGGAGAAGGCGGAGCAGCTTGTGATCGCAGGCGTCGATCCCGGGGACCTCGACCAACTGCCGAGCTCCGGAGCTTGGCTGGTCGACGAGCTGAGCTGGCGCAATCCGGTCCAGGGTCGGCGGCTGATGGCCAGGCTGCGGCGACGGACCGACAAGGGGCGCATACCCAAGCTCCTTGTTACCCGACAGGAGGGCGGGGAGCACCGCGCGCTCGCCGGGCTCCCGCCAGAGCTGAGGGCGATCGAGATTGGAGACATCGGCACCACCGAGGCGGCCCGCGCTTGGGCCGAGATCGCCGCCGAGGCGATCGCCGCCGAGGGCTTCGATCTCAACCTCGCCCCCGTCGCCGACATCGGCACGCTCGATAGCCCGATCAACGATCGCTCCTTCTCCGACGACCCCCAGCTTGCGGCCGCGCTGGTGGCGGCGGCGATGCGCGGCTGCACCAACGAGGGCATCGTCTGCGCCCCGGCGCACTTCCCCGGACTCGGCGGGGCGAGCCAGGACACCGATACCGGGCCGGCGTCGGTCAGCATCGACGAGGCGACGATCTTGAACCGGGAGCTCGCGCCCTTCCGCGCCGCCTTCGCCGTAGACGACTCCGCGGTGGTCGTCTCCAACGCCTTCTACGCGGCCTTCGATCCCGTCGTCCCGGCATCACTCTCCTCCGAGGTTCTGGGTGGCCTGCTCCGCGACGAGCTGGGCTTTCGCGGGGTCGCGATCACAGATGATCTCGGCGCAGGGTCGATCCGTTCCCAGACCACCCCCGCCGAAGCCGCCGTACGCGCGATCCGCAACGGCGCCGACATGGTCCAGGTAGCAGATCCCGACCAGGCGGGAGCGGTAGTGGCGGCGCTGCGAGTCGCCGCCGGTGAGGGTGCGATCCCCGAGGACCGCCTCAACCAGGCAACCGCCCGGGTGCTGGAGCTGAAGCGCAAGGCCGGGGTGTTCGCCGAGGTGGGTTGAGGGGTCGGGCGTGCTCGGGCGGCGTCGGTTCGCCGTCACGACCACTATGCTGCGTCCATGACTTTCGGTGGTTCCATATTTCTAATTGCAGTGGGCGCGATCTTGAACTTCGCGGTCGAATTCGACCTCGCGGGGATCGACATCAACGTGATCGGCATCATCCTGATGATCGCCGGGATCCTCGGTCTAGTGATCGCCTTCTTTCTCTACTTCAACGAGAGCAGCGGCGACGACAAGGTCGTCCGCGAGCAGGAAACCGTTCGGCGCGATCGTCAGTAGCGGCCTCGGGCGCGGTCCAGCGACCGCGCGGGGGCTACGGGGGCTAGCTCACCGTTCGACGACCAGAGAGCGCTCGCCCGAGCGTGACCTCGTCGGCGTGCTCGAGATCAGCCCCCACCGGGAGGCCGCTGGCGAGCCGGCTGATCGCGGTCATGCCGCGTAGGCGCTCGGCCAGGTGATGTGCGGTCGCCTCCCCGGTGGTGGTCGGGTTGGTGGCGAGCACGACCTCCTCCACCTCCCCCCCGTCGACCCGGCTCACCAACTGCTCGATCCGCAGATCCTCGGGGTCGATCCCGTCGATCGGCGAGAGCGCCCCACCGAGCACGTGGTAGGTGCCGCGGTACTCGCCGGTGCGCTCGATCGGGATCACGTCCTGGGGCTCCTCGACGACGCAGATCAACGCCTCGCTCCGCCGCGGATTGGAGCAGATCCCACAGAGGGCCCCCTCGGAGAGGTTGAAGCAGCGCTCGCAGAATCCGATCCGCTCCTTCACCTCGCGGATCGCGGTGGCGAGGCCGAAAGCGTCCTCGTCGGCTGAGCGCAGTACATGGAAGGCGAGCCTGCCGGCGGTGCGCCGACCGACGCCGGGGAGCTTGGCGAACTCCCCGATCAGGCGCTCGACCGATGCGGGATGCAACTTCGTTCGATCCTTAGCTGCGGCTACATCCCCGGCAGGCCGAGGTCTCCCAGCCCGCCCGGAAGATCGCCGCCAAGGCCACCCATCTTCGAGTCGGCGCGCTCCTGGGCGGCGCGCAGAACCTCGTTGATCGCGGCCATCACCATGTCCTGGAGCATCTCGACGTCCTCGGGATCGACGGCGTCGGGATCGATCTCGACCGACTTCAGCACCAGATCGCCGCTCATGGTCGCCTTGACCATGCCGCCGCCGGCCGAGGCCTCGACGATCTCGTCTTTGAGCTCCTCCTGGGCGGACGCCATGTTCTCCTGCATCTGGGTCTGCATCTCCTGGGCCTGCTTCATCAGGGCGTTGACGTCGAGGCCACCGGCGCCGGCGCCCATGCCACCCGGCAGGCCACCGCCCTTGCTCCGCTTGCCCCTGCCGCCCGGCATCTGTCCGGGCATCTTTCCCTTTGCCATCAGCTCACATCCTCCTTGGGATCGTCGATCAATTCTTCGGCATCGAACTCTGTCTTGAACCGCTCGACCAGCTCCGTCTCGTCCACGGGCGCGGCAGCGTCGTCGGCTTCGACGGGCGGCCCGGGTTCGGCCTCGGCGATGACGAAGCTCGGTACCAGCGCCCGTCCGAGGGCGGCTCGCATGGCCGCGACCAGTCGGTCCCGTTCCTCCTTGCCCTCCGCCTTGCGCTTGTTGAAGGCGGCACTCGGGGGAAATGCGATCTCGACCTCGCCCTCGGGTCCGAGCGCGGTGGGCGTCGCCCCCTCAAACGCGGCCGCGAGGAAGGTCGCGCCGGTGTCGGTCAGCGAGGCGATCACCGCCGGCCATGCGGCCCGGAGGGAGGACAGATCGAGATCCTGGGTAGGGGCTTGGGTGGGCGTGGGTCTCCGGGGTTCCGGGCCCGGCGCGGGTGCGGGGGCTGGGGTGGAGGGGGCCTCGGGCGGAGCTGCTTGCGGAGCGTCTGCCCCGGACGGCTCGGGAGCCGAGGTGGGAACTCGGGAGGGCGCAGAGTCCGCCGTCGGCGCGGGTGCGGGCTCGCTCGGCGGGCTCGCGGCCGGCGCGTCGCCCGGCGGGCTCGCCTCTGCACCGACCGCGGCGCTCCCCCGCTCCAACCGCTCCAGCCGCTGAGCCAACGCCGCCCGGGAAGGATCTATCTCCGGCTTGGCCGCGCGCAGGAGCGCCAGCTCGACCGCCATCCGGGCCTCGTCGCCTTCGCGAATCTCCGCAACCGCTCCGGCCAGCAGGTCGATCGCGCGCACCAGGGCGGCGTCGTCGCAGGCGCCCGCCTGCTGGCTCAAGCGCGCCGCGTGCTCATCGGCGACGAACAGATGGTCGGGGATCTCACCGACGGTCGAGACGACCAGGAGCTGGCGCAGATGAGAGATCAGGTCGGTGGCGAAACGCGCGGGATCCCGACCGGAGCCCGCCACCCCGGCGGCTACCGCCAAAGCCGCGCGGCCATCGCTCGAGGCGATCGCGTCGGTGGCAGCGTAGAGCAGCTCGGCGTCGGCGACTCCCAGCACCGCCAGTACGTCCTCGGTCGCGATCTCGGTTCCGGAGTAGGCCACAAGCTGGTCGAGCGTGCCGAGCGCGTCGCGGAAGCTGCCGTTGGCTGCCCGCGCGATCGCCGCGATCGCATCGTCGGCGATCTCGATCCCCTCGGCCCCAGCGGTCCGACGGAGGACCTCGACCAGGTGTTCGAGTGACGGGCGGGCGAAGTCGAAGCGCTGGCAACGGTCGACGATCGTCGGCATCACCTTGTGGGCCTCGGTTGTCGCCAGGACGAACACGGTGTTCGGCGGCGGCTCCTCCAGGGTCTTGAGGAAGGCGTTCCAGGCCTCGCGGGTGAGCATGTGGGCCTCGTCGAGGATGTAGACCTTCCAGCCACCGGCGGTGGGGGCGTAGCTGACCCGCTCCCGCAGCTCGCGGATGTCATCGACCGAGCGGTTGGAGGCAGCGTCCATCTCGATCACATCGAACGAGTTGCCCGCGGCGATCTCCCGGCAGGGATCACACTCGCCACAAGGGGTCGCGGTGGGGCCGTTGACGCAGTTGAGCGAGCGGGCGAGGATTTTCGCCATCGAGGTCTTGCCCGTCCCGCGCGAGCCAACGAACAGGTAGGCGTGATGGATCCGATCGCGCTCGATCGCGTTGCGGAGCGTGCGCACCACATGCTCCTGCCCGACCACCTGATCGAAGGATCCGGGTCGGTGCCGTCTATATAAGGACTGCTCGGCCACCTCGGGATCAGTCTAGAGGGGGCTGGCGGGGGAGCCGAGGTGGGCGGGCGAAGCCCGCTGCCACACCATCGGGGGGACGGAGGGTGAGGTCGCAGTTGAACACCGTGACGGTGTCGAAATGCGATCTCATCGCGCCAGACGCTTACGGCGAAGCGATCTCGATCCGCCCTACGATCTCCCCTTGCCCCGGCTCCAATTACACGACGGCTTACTGGTCGACCTCGACGGGGTCGTCTGGCTCAGCCGCGAGCCGATCGAGGGCTCGATCGATGCGATCGAGCGGATTCGGGCGGGCGGGCGCGACGTCGTCTTCGTCACCAACGACCCCCGCAGCACCCGCGCGGAGCTGGCCGAGCGATTGGGTGAGGTCGGTGCGCCGACCGATGCCGAGGAGCTGTTCACCTCCGCCTCTGCGACCGCCCGCGCGATCGCAACCGAGCGGGAGGGCGCGAGCGTGATCGCCGTCGGCGCCTCGGCGCTCGCCACCGAGCTGGAGGCCGAGGGGCTCGAGGTGGTGGCGGTCGGCGAGGGGGCCCGGGCGGACGTGGTCGCCATCGGCGGCGGCTCCGAGTTCGACTACGAGCTGCTGCGGATCACCCACGAGGCGGTGCGCGAGGGCGGTGAGCTGTGGGCCACCAACAAGGATCCGGTTTATCCGACCGCCTCGGGCCTGGTCCCGGGGACGGGAGCGTTCGTGGCCGCGGTCGAGTACGCCGCCGGCCTCGAAGCCCGCAGCG
>JBPCOO010000252.1:0-5373 GCA_051000155.1 Solirubrobacterales bacterium
CGCTGGCGTCGGCATCGGAGCGGCCGTTGACCCAGGCCACCGCGACGCCGGCGACGAGGAGGATGCCCGCCAGCATGAGCAGCTCCATCCCACCGATCTTCTGCCGCCCCTGCTCGCCGTGGTACCAGGCGACGACCAGCGCGGCGAAGAAGCCGATGCCCAGGAGCACGATGGCGATCTGCTGGACGCGCGCGGGCCAGCCAAAGGCGTCCGAAAGCAGATCCAGCAACTGCAGAACAAGCCAAGAACCGGCCAGGTAGGCGACGGCCCACTGGAAGAGCTTGCGCTGCTTGATACGAGCGAGGGAGAGCATGAACGCACGGCCCGGAAGCAGGATGAACACAACAGTACCAACCTACCAGCAATCGCCCCTTGCGCGCCAGAGAAACGCACGACCGCGCTGCCGGCGCGCGGCGCATCCGGGGCGGGCATGGAGGATCCACCGCAGGCGCCCTAACGTTTGACATGAGCGGCAGCCGGAAACTGGCGAAGCCAGCTGGAGGATGTCCGCTCGATGGAGGGGTTATGCCACATCAGCGCAGGCGGGCCGCGATCGGTAGGAGCTGGTCCATTGGGATCAAAGCTAGCTTCATCAAATTGTGCAAGTCCCCGCCGATCCCTTGAGGATTCATCTGTGCAGGAACCACATCCGTGGGCCCGAACCCCGCAGTCCCGCCAAAGGCAACGAACCCACGGTTGTAAAGGTCGTGGCATTCGTATAAGACCTGATAGAGCTCCTTGTCGAAAGTGCCTTGGCTCCTGTAGTCGGTGGAGCGAAGACTGAGTTGCTCACGAATGGCGCCGATCCGCAGCAAACACAGTTGTCGGAAAGTAAGTTGCTCAGCAGCCTTCAGCAACTGGTGTGCCATGTGCGCGTTGATGGAAGGATCGAACGCGATGCTCGCGAATAGATGCGCCATATAAGGAAGTTTTCGTTCCTCGGCTTCTCGTTGGCTCTTGAGCAGCACACTTTCGGCTACTTCGTCCGCTTCACTTCGTCCATCCGTATTCGGTTCGAAGAAGCCATCAGCGCGAGGGCGTTCACCTTGCCGCAAGCGTTGCTCGACCTCTGCAGCTATCAGAGCCAATACGCCGCCGACACGTACCTGCTCTCTGGGACTGAGCACGCGCTCAGAGACCTCTGCGCCAATGTGCTTCAACACCGCCGCGGCTGCCGCGCCGCCAACGGCTGCGCCGGCTGGGCCAGCTGCAAGGAAGCCAAGAGCACCCCCTATTGCACCTCCGGCTATCTCAGCACCGGCATCGATGAGTCGGCGTATTCCGGACGGCCGCTCGGATTTCGGTTCTTCGGTGGGCATGGGTGCGTCTATGTAGTGAATGGGGCATAACGCTTGGCGATCACCTGCGGCGCGCAGCGCCGTCAGGTGCATAGGCTTGTTGGGCGGCACGGCAGTGCCCGACCTCGTTCGTTGTGCCCGTTACCAGCAAATGCTGATGTGTCAGCCTACGTTGACCTGGAAACGCATCAACACGACTCCGAACCAAAGGGTCCACACGCTCATTACGATGGTCGCTACCACCCAGAGCAGGTTTCCGACGCCTACTCCGAACCACATCCCCAGAGCCCAGCCTGCGAAGGAAGCACCACCTGCAACCATGGCAGTCCAGGCCGACCACGTTGGCGTGGCTCCGATTGAAGCTCGGGCCTCATTGCCTGCGATCACAGCGACAGCCAGGGCCAAAAAGGCAAACCCGTTGCCTTTGCCTGCGGCAAACGCCCACCATGCCTCAAATGTCTCCTTGCTCCCGGATACTGCTGCGTTAGACACCACAGTCGTTTCAGCCACGGCAGTCGTCATGGTCCAAAGGGCGCCGATAGTGATCACTGCCCACGCCGTCATTGTCCACCTACCTTCGGTCAGGCGCGATCGGGCAGTCAACAGGATCAGCCCCGTCACGGCGTACAAGGATAAAGCAGCGGATGCAATCCAGTGGACCACAGACCACCGGACTGGCGCATCGGCAATCCTCGTCATCTGATCGTTGAGATCCGGGGCAATGGGGCCGTGAAACCCAAGGACTACAATCATCAAGAAGGAGGCGATTGCGAGCCAGGTCCCTCCCACTCGAATTGCCATGTTCGCGTGTGTCATCGTTAATTTCCTCCCAAGTGAAAAACTCCGTGTCCATTTTACGGTGCCGCCTAACGGATTGGCGAATCAGCCGCCACGAGCGTAGCGAGTGGTCGGCTGAATTCGCTTGTTATACCGCTTGCCATCGGGCTGCACATCATCCCGAGACCCCAAATTCCACAAGCTTCCCGTCACGGCAGACAAACGAATAGGCATTGCCGCCGAAACGTTCCACCCCTCGCGTCTCGCCATCTGGGGACGTGTGCGCGGACCCACTGGTCCTGCTCGGCGACCCGCCCCAGTACCAATAGGTTGCTGACACCCGTCCAGTAGAGCAGTCAACCAAAGGCGGGTGATTCCACGCCATGAATAACAGGGAAAGGGACATCGCAGTTACACCACCAAGGATGAGGATCGTGCGGCGTTGCGGTGACCGAGCTCCGGGTAGCAATCGAAAAACAAGCACGAACATTCCCACTCCTATTGCCACCAGCGGGACGCCCAAGAGCGTCAGCAGTATTCCCAAGAAGATGATGAGGAACGCTCCCGCAACCAAAAACATCACCCAGCCTCGAGACAGGAGGAGTGAAGTGATGGAGGAAGCCAGAGTAGCAACCACGGCACCAATGACAAATACCTGGCCTACTTTAGGAATCAGGTAGACAGGCTGGGTGGCACGGTCAAGAACTTGTGCGGCTAGCCACAGCGACAAGCCAACGGTGGAAGCTCCAACCAGCAACGCTACGAGCCTGTCTTCGCGCGTCGGTCGAATGGGAGTGGCTGCCTGTTGCCGTTGGCTTTCCAAATTCATCAGGTGTCGGTATAACAGTTTGCTGCTCACCCGCGCAGGGCGGCAACTCGATTGTACGAGGCAAGAATAACTCTGGCGTTCGGACGGAGCAAGATCGGCTAGCCCTGCGTCGGAGTGCAGCAGCGGGTTATAGCGCCCTCTCATTTCCCTTTCTCTTGCCGCGCTTCGAGTTCTTTCTCCGTTGGCAAGTCGTACGGCTGCTCGTAGAGAATATCGAAGATTTCAGGGTAGAGCGGCGGGATGTGTTGGTTGTTGAGCACGGCGATCACGACGCCGTCCTCCGGCACCCGCCACAGCATTCGCGCTCCACCCCGCGTAGCCCCCGCCGGGGCCCGCCACCGTCACGCTGTCGGACTGGCTCGCCCCGGCCCGCCGGTGGGTCTCAACGCCGTAGCCGTAGAAATGCCGGAGCCCCGGGCCGTAGTCGTCACCAATGAAATCGTCCTCCACGCGCGGCGTGTTCATGGCCGCCTGCAAGGCGGGCGAGAGCAGGTGTCCCGAGCGCAGGGCCTGATCGAAGCGGTAGAGGTCCCGGACGGTCGAGTAGACGACACCGTCAGCGTAGTTGGCGTGAAAGAAGGGGGCGCGGGTCAATACCCCGTCCTCCTCCTCGTAGGGTGTGGCCAACCTGGGCACGACCGGCTCGAACGCGATGCACCTGCTCCCCTCCATCCCCGCCGGGGCGAAGACGTCCTCGCGCAGGAGGGCGCAGTAGGTCTGGCCCGTCACCGCTTCGAGCAGAAGGCCGAGGAGGACGTACCCGGTGTTGCTGTAGTCGTATCCCTGCCCCGGCTCGAACTCCAAGGGGCGGCTTGCCATGTCGGCAACAACGGAGTCCGCGGGCACGCGGCGGTGCTCGTACAGCGCCTTGTACTCGTCACCGCTCAAGTCGTTGACGTAGTCCACAAGCCCGGAGCGATGCGTGAGCAGGTGCTCTACAGTAATCCGGTCGTCGATGGGCACCGGGAAGTTGGGGAGGTAGTCTGCCGCTGGAGCGTCGAGCCGGAGCACTCCGCGTTCGACCTGCTGCATGACGAGGAGCGCCGTGAACATCTTCGTGACGGACGCGACGTGATACTTGACATCGGGGGCGTTGGGGACGCCCCACGCGGCGTCGGCCAGCCCGAACCCGCCTTCGTAGATCACCTCCGCGCCCTGTGCCACAAGCACGGCGCCGTGGTGGCGGCCGAGCGCGTGGTAATGCGCCATGAGTTCATGGATCTGCTCCGCCTTCGACTGGGCGAGCGCGGCAGGCGCAAGTACGCACCCCCTCCACCCAGAACCAGGCACTCGCAGCGCTGCTCTTTCTGTATGGGATATACCGCGTCACGTTCGCCGTCGTCGGTGACGGCGAGGTAGCCACCTTTCCAGCGGTAGACCCGCTCCGCTCCGGCTCCGGCTCCCGGACCTCCACTATCCCACACGACCGAGTGCACCGGTTCCTCCTCTTCTATCAGTCGCTCGAGTTCATCCTCGTTGTGGAGTTAAGTAGCTGCCGAAGCGAGCGGCCCAACGATAACAAGATGAGCCACCGCGCGAATTACGAGTGGCGTTCATGAAGCAGGCAAATCTGGCATAAAGCTGGTCCGCGGTTGGCTCCATCGCCTGGTTAGGCTAATTCATTCATTTGCTTGATCGAGATCCAGGCGAAGAATGCATTCTTCCGTGTCTTCGCCTCTGCCATTGGCGAAATCTTTGTTTTTGCCGATGATTTTAAAACCGCATTTCTGCAGCACTCTTATCGACTCGATGTTGTCCGCTGCTGCCCTGGCAAAAAGGGGCCGCCCTACCACAAGGTGGAGCATCCTCTTGAGCGCTTGAGTCGCTAATCCTCTTCCCCAGAACTCCCTTCCCAGCCAATAGGTGACTTCCATGTTCTCTCCATCCGGATAGCACGCTATGTGACCAGCGACTTGTCCCTCTGCCACGATCGTCCTCTGGGTGATTTGTGGCGAATGCAAAATCTTCTCCCAATGGGCGTCGAAAGCCACCTTGTCCTTTGGGTCTTTACCGACGAATGCTGCCATCCTAATCGCTTCCGGGTCGAGTTGATGCTCGTAGAAAGTTTCGAGGTCGGAAGACTCGACTTCCCTAATCGTGATACTGTCAAATTTATTCATTGTTTTTTTGCCTAACTACTAATTAGGTGGAGGCCGATTCCACGTAACATCCATCTGGGATTCGCCTTCCGCTTGCGAAGTGCAGCATTTCGGTGCATTCTGCTCCGGGAAGCAGGTAACTCGCTTGCGCGAAATCTGGACGAACTCCGGCGTGAAACATGGAATCGCCTGCCAAACCCCGGCTCCTCGAACAGGTGAGCCGAGCCGCTCGGCTCCGTCACCTGAGCATATGCCCCGAGGAGGCGTACCGCAACTGGATCCGCCGCTTCGTCCGCTTTCACGGAACGCGGCACCCGAAGGCGCTGGGGCCGGAGGAGGTTCGCACCTTCCTCTCCAGTCTCGCGACGGA
>JBPCOO010000347.1:0-4834 GCA_051000155.1 Solirubrobacterales bacterium
AGAGACCTACGCCAAGGCGCGATTGCGGCAGCCTCCCGGCCCTCCTACAATCCCCCGTTCGCGCCCCAAGCGGGGTCAGAGGGTGTCCCTAGTCCCGGAATACCCTGCCCTCAGCGGCCACAACCGCGAGCGACGGCCCTCCCGGACAACGCGTCCAAACCCAATGGCACTACCGAGCCCCCTACAGAGATGGCGTCACGCCAAGACCTCTCGCGCCGCGCGGCGCGAGCCGGAGCGCCTGCCGATGCCGTTCGTGGTCGGGGTCAATCGCTCGGGAACGACCTTGCTGCGAATGATGCTGGACGCCCACCCCGAGCTGACGATGCCGCCGGAGACGCACTTCGTCCCCGAGCTGATCGAGGTCGCCGAGGAGGGCGGCGCGACCCCCGAAGCGTTCCTGAAGGTGATCACCTCCCAGCGGGAGTGGGGTGACTTCGGGTTGACCGAGGAGCAACTCCTGCAGGCCTTCTCCTCGCAGGACCCGTTGACCGCGACCGGCGCCCTCCGGAGCTTCTACGGACTCTACGCCGAGCGGATCGGCAAGCCCCGCTGCGGCGAGAAGACCCCGATCTACGTCAAGTCCATCCGTAGGATCAACCGCGCCCTGCCCGAGGCGCGCTTCTGTCACGTCATCCGCGACGGTCGCGACGTGGCCCTCTCGATCCGCGACCGCGCGGTCAAAGAGCACCCGATCGACCGCATCGCCGAGCGCTGGGTCCGCCGGATCGGCCAGGCTCGCCGCCAGTCCAAGCACGTTCCCCACTACACCGAGGTCCACTACGAGCAGCTCATCACCGAGACCGAACCGACCCTCCGGCGCATCTGCGATTTCTACGAGCTGCCATGGGACGACGCCGTCCTCGACTACCACCAGCACTCGGCCGAGCGGCTGGAGGAGATGAAGCGCGAGCTACCGGCCGACGGCAAGCGCACCACCCTCAGCGTCGAGCGGCGGATGCAGACCCACGCCCGCACCACCCGGGCTCCGGATCCCAAGCGGGTCAGCCGCTGGCGCGAGAGCATGGACCGCGGCGACCGGGAGCTGTTCGAGTCGATCGCCGGACCGCTGCTGGAAGAGCTCGGCTACGTCACCGGCGACGGCCCGGGGACCGAGCCGCGGACCGAGGCGACCGGCCCCGCGGCCAAGGCGGAAGCCGAATGAGCAACAAGCATCCGATCTGGAAGCGTCCGCTCGCGGCCGTCTCCCACGCGCGGCGGCGGATCTCCGCCGAGCAGGGTCCGCCGGCGCCGTTCATAGTCGGTGTCAACCGCTCGGGAACGACGCTGCTGCGGCTGATGCTCGACTCCCACCCCCAGCTCACGATCCCGCCCGAGACCCACTTCGTCCCCGAGATGATCCGGCTCTCACGCCGCGACAACATCACCCGCAAGCGCCTGCTCAAGGCCGCCACCTCCCACCCGCGCTGGGGGGACTTCGGCCTCGACTCCGACGAGCTCCTCCGCCGCCTGCAGGCGCTGAAGCCGCTGACCCCGGCCGACGCGATCCGGACCTTCTACGCGATGTATGCCGAGAAGGAGGGCAAGCCACGGTGGGGCGACAAGACGCCCCGCTACATGCGGGCGATGCCCCGCATCGAGCGGGCGCTGCCCGAGGCGCGCTTCATCCATCTGATCCGCGACGGCCGCGACGTCGCCCTCTCCCAAGCCGAGCGCGCGCTCGAGCAGGAGCAGCCTGAGCTGACGGAGGTGGCGTAGCGCTGGCAGCGTCGCATCCGCACCGCCCGCGAGCACTCGGCCGAGCTGGATTCCTACCTCGAGGTCCGCTACGAGGACCTGGTCTCAGACCCCGAGGCGGCGCTGGGGGAGATCTGCGCGTTCATCGAGCTGCCCTATGACGCCGCAATGCTCGACTACCACGAGCGCGCCGCCGATCGCCTCGGGGAGATGGACCGAGACCTCGGCAACGGCGAGGGCGTTACCCGGACCGGCGACGAGCGCCTCGCCGGCCACGCGATGACCACCGAGCCGCCGAGCACCGATCGTTCCGGGCGCTGGCGGCAGGAGATGTCCGCAGGCGACGTTGAGACCTTCGAGCGGGTCGCGGGTGGACTGCTCGACGAGCTCGGCTACGAGCGCGGGGCGGCGAGGGCATCGTGAAGCTGCCCTCGCTCAATCGCTCCCGCGAGCCGGCCATGCCGCCGGTGCCGTTCATCGTCGGCGTCACCCGCTCGGGCACGACCCTGCTGCGGCTGATGCTGGACGCACACCCCGATCTCGCGATCCCACCGGAGACGCACTTCGTGCCCCAGTTAATCAAGACCGCCCGCGGTCGCGGGGTGAGCTGCGAGGAGGTCCACGGAGTGGTTACCGGCCACCGCCAGTGGGGCGATTTCAACCTCGACTCCGCCGAGCTGCTGCGCCGCTACTGCGAGCTCGAGCGGATCGATCCGGAGTCCACCGTCCGCGCGTTCTTCGAGCTCTACGCCGAGCGGGAGGGCAAGCCGCGCTGGGGCGACAAGACCCCCAACTACGTCAAGCGGATGAAGCAGATCGAGCGCACGATCCCCGAGGCGCGCTTCATCCACATGATCCGCGACGGGCGCGATGCGGCGTTGTCACGGTTCAAGCGCCTGCTCAAGGATCCGCCGCCGATGGAGACGGTGGCCGAGCGCTGGGTCAAGAAGATCGAGGGCGCCCGTGCCGACGCCGGCGACCTCGCCCACTACATCGAGGTCCGTTACGAGGACCTGGTGCGAGAGACCGAACGCGAGCTTCGGCGGGTGAGCGAGTTCCTCGAGCTTCCCTGGGACGAGAGTATGTTGCGCTACTACGAGCGCGCCGCCGGCCGGCTGGAGGAGATGAATCGCGATCTGCCGAGCGACGACGGCAAGCCGCTGCGTCCGGCCGACCACCGCAAGCAGGCTCACCTGCTCACCTCCAAGCCGCCCGATCCCTCGCGCCTGGCCCGCTGGAAGCAGGACATGGACCCCGATCGTAACGCCGCCTTCGAGAGCGTCGCCGGACCGCTGCTGCGCGAGCTCGACTACGAGGTCCTCGCCGACGCGGAGGTGAGTCGATGAACGCCTCGCCGCTGCAAAAGGCCAAGCGGGCGCTGACGGGGGAAGCGTCGGTGGAACGGCCGCCCGCGCCGTTCGTGGTCGGCTTGACCCGATCGGGTACCACCCTCCTACGGATGATGCTGGACGCCCACCCCGAGCTTACGATCCCGCCCGAGACGCACTTCGTCCCCGACCTGATCGCCGCCGCGCGCGTCGGCGGCGACCCCAACGAGCTTTGCGATGCGGTCACCGGCAACCGCACCTGGGGCGACTTTGGCATCTCCGCCGGCGAGCTGCGCGCGCGCTTCGCCGGGGTCGAGCGCGGCGATGCGGGCGCGGCGGTGCGGGCCTTCTTCGAGGCTTACGCCGAGCGACAGGGGAAGCCTCGCTGGGGGGACAAGACGCCCGCCTACATGCTCGGCGTCCGCAAGATCGGTCGGGCGCTGCCGGAGACGCGCTTCATCCACCTGATCCGTGACGGGCGCGATGTCGCGCTCTCGCAGTCGGAGCGCGCGATCAACGAGCAACCACCCCGGGCCGAGCAAGCCGAGCGCTGGGTCAATCGGATCCGCAAGTCGCGCGAGCAGGCAGCTGAGCTGAGCGGCCCCCGCTACGTCGAGGCCCGCTACGAGGATCTCGTGCGCGAGCCGGAAAAGACTCTGCGCCGGATCTGCGAGTTCTGCGACCTCCGCTGGGAGGGGGAGATGCTGCGCTACCACGAGCGCGCCGCCGAGCGACTGGAGGAGATGGCCGGCGAGCTGGAGGCAACCGAGGACGGCGGCGCACGCCAGGAGGCCGGCTACCGGGTCGCAAATCACGCTCCCACGACCAAGCCGCCGGATCCCTCCAAGCTCGACAAGTGGCGACGTGAGATGAGCCCCGACGACCTCGCCGCCTACGAGCAGGTGGCCGAACCGATGCTCCGCGAGCTGGGCTATGAGGTAGTTACTCGATGAGCACGCCGGCGAACGTCTTCGGCGCGCGGGTCCGAGCCGCCTCCCCCTCGCTATTGAGGAAACGCTTCCGACCCGACGCGCCTGCCGAGCGGTACCTCGCGCGGGTGGCGCGGTTGGGGAGGTCGGTGAATCGGCCTGCCGCAGTGCCGGCCTCCCCAACGGCGACAGGACCCGCGCGCCAACGACCCACACCGGGAAGGCCGTCATGCGCGTAGGAATCGTCACCAAGTGGTTCAACCGCGGCCAGGCGTTCGTCTCCCGCTACCTCCGCGACGCGCTGGAGGATCGCGGCCACGAGACCTTCATCCTCGCCCGTCCGACCAAGGACAAGGGCGACGAGCTGGCCGCCCACATCGACCGCACCGGTCCTTGGGATCAGCCCGGGGTTACCGAGGCCTCCGAGTGGGAGGTGCCGATGGACGAGTACGAGCGACGAGGATGTAGCGCCACCCGCAACATCTGCGTCACTCGGGAACGGTCGGACGGCGAAGGATCATTTGGGCGCGGGGAGCGGTACCCCGGGGTTGCGGGGGGTCCTACAATTCAGCGGGCGGTACGCGGGTACCGGCGGGGGTGCTCATCGGGGCCGGCCTCCGGGCCCCGCTGGCTTGCGTCCGCGAATGCCGACCGATGATTCGGACCTGAGAACTCTCGTGACCTCCACAGCTTCCAACCTCAGATTGCCACTCGTGCTCACGCTGGCCCTGGTCAGCGCCGCGCTCGCTGCCTCTGCCGCGACGGCTGCGACCGCTGACGCCGCAAAGCCCCGATTCCACGTCAGCAACCTGCCCTTCAACTCGACCAAGCTATTCGACCTCAGCGTTGCCGACATCGAGGGGGACGGGGACCTCGACATGT
>JBPCOO010000022.1:0-3599 GCA_051000155.1 Solirubrobacterales bacterium
GCTTGGTGTAGACGCCGGAGGAAAGGTACTTCCAGCCGTCGTCGGGAACCAGGAAGACGACGTTGCCGGAGTCGATCTCACCCGCGATGCGGGCGGCTACGAAGGCGATCGCGCCGGCGCTCACCCCCGCGAACAGGCCTTCTTCCCGAAGCAGCTTCTGGGTCCAGGTGATCGCGTTCTCGTTCGAGACCATGATCTTACGGTCGAGCACGGAGAGGTCGATGATCGGCGGGATGAAGCCGTCGTCGAGGGAGCGCAGGCCGCTGACCAGCTCCCCCTGCATCGGCTCGGCGGCGACGATCAGCGTCTGAGGGTTGGCCTCCTTGAAGCGGCGGCCGTTGCCCATCAGGGTGCCGCCGGTGCCGAGGCCGCCGATGAATGCGGTCACCTCGTCGAGCTCGTCGAGAATCTCAACCGCGGTGCCGTTGTAGTGGGCGAGCGGGTTGGCCTCGTTGCCGTACTGGTAGGGCATGTAGTAGTCGGAGTTCTTCTCCGCCAGCTCCAACGCCAGCTCGACCGAGCCGTTGGAGCCCTTGGCGCCCTCGGAGTAGACGACCTCGGCGCCGTACATCCGCAGTAGCTGGGTTCGCTCGGCGGTGACGTTGTCGGGCATCACCGCGACGAACGGATAGCCCTTGCGTCGGCAGATCATCGCCAGGGCGATGCCGGTGTTGCCGGAGGTCGGCTCCATCACGGTCTGCCCCGGGGAGATCAAGCCGTCGGCCTCGGCCAGCTCGATCATCGAGCGGGCAACGCGGTCCTTGACCGAGCCGGTGGGGTTGTGACCCTCGAGCTTGGCCCAGACCCGGACCCCCGGCTTGGGGGAGATCCGGGAGAGCTCCACCAATGGCGTGTTCCCGATCGATTCGACCAGGTTCTCGAAGCTCCCGCCGCAGGGCCTGTTGAGCAATCCGGGTTCCATTGCTTCAGTAAGTGTAGTACCTCGATCAGCTTTCGGGAAAAGCTGGACTTCGCGAATCGCCGTGTCGATGGCTAAGGTGGTTGGAGGTCCCACCGCCGGTGAGACTCGATGGATACGCATATGAGAGAGGAAGGGATCACACCCACAATGAGTAAGACAAGGCTTTGGAGCGTGCTAGTTCTGGTGATCGGGCTGATGGCGGCGATGGTCGCCAGCGGTTGCGGCGATGAGGAGGAGGAGACCGGATCGGGCGGCGAGGCGACCGGCGAGAGCACCGGCACGATCGACACCGCCAACCTCGATCTAATCGAGCCCGGCACGCTCACGGTCGGCTCCGACATTCCGTTCCCGCCGTTCGAGCAAGGCAATCCGCCCGACTACGAAGGCTTCGATATCGACCTGGTCAACGAGGTCGCCGATCGACTCGGGCTCGAGACCCAGATCGAGGACGCCCCGTTCGACCTGCTGCTGCAAGGCGGCGGTGGCCAGTTCGATCTCGCGGTCGCGGCGACGACTATCACGCCGCCTCGCGAGAACCGTGTCGACTTCTCCGATCCGTACTTCCTCGCGGAGCAGGCACTGCTGGTCCAGAGTGGCGGCGAGGTGCAGTCGGTCGATGACCTCGAGGGCAAGATCGTCGCCTCCCAGGACGGAACCACCGGCGAGACCTTCGCCAAGGACAACACCAACGCAGAAGAGGTGCGCCCCTTCCCCGAGATTGACAACGCCTACAACGCGCTCGAGAACGGTCAGGTCGACGCAGTGATCAACGACCTGCCTTCGGTGCAGGACGCAGCCGAGGAGAAGGACGGCCTGGAGGTCGTCGAAACCTTCCCCACCGACGAGGAGTACGGGATCATCTTCCCCGAGGACTCCGACGACCTGCGGGAGGCCGTTAACGAGGCCCTGGTGGAGATCAAGGAGGACGGGACACTGGGAGAGCTCTACCAGGAGTGGTTCGACCAGGACGCGCCGGAGTCGCTGCTCAGCTCCACCCACGAGCCGAGCTAGCCGCCCACGACCGTCTCCTGCTCACAAGGGACGAGAAGAACACTGACGAAAAGGGCGCCCGAAGGCGCCCTTTTCGCGTACGGGAAGCCCTCAACGCCCTCGCTACCGCCCGCCGGGATAAGGTGTCGGCGCAACTCGCCTCACCCGAGCCCGGAGGAGATCTGAGGCCATGCAGCAGATAATCGAGCAGTACTTCGACCTCTCGGTGATGTTCGAGCCGGAGTTCTTCTCGGAGGTCATCGAAGGCTTCTGGTTCACGATCAAGCTATCGATCCTCTCCGGGGTCCTCTCGCTCATCTGGGGACTGGTGCTGGCCCTGATGCGGCAGGTCCCCGCCAAGCTCGGTCTGCTGGTGCGGGCGCCGGCGATCGCCTACATCGATGTCCTGCGTGGCGTTCCCGCGCTGCTGACGATCCTGATCGTCTCCGCCAGCCTCGGCGCGCTGAACGGGGATCCGCTGCCCGAGTTCATCGCCATCCCCGACTGGTTCGGCCAACCCGCCCCGTTCTGGTACGGGGTGTTCGCGATCACCCTCACCTACGGCGCCTACATGGCCGAGGTCTACCGGGCGGGGATCGAGGCGGTCCCGGGCGGCCAGATGGAGGCGGCGCGCTCGCTCGGGATGGGCCACCGGACGGCGATGCAGTACGTGATTGTCCCCCAGGCGATCCGCAAGGTGATTCCGCCCCTGCTGAACGACTTCATCGCCCTGATGAAGGACACCACCCTGGTCAGCGTGATCGGCCTGGTCGAGGTCGTCAACGCCGGGCAGGACGTGCAGTCGGAGACCCTCAACAGCTCCGGGCTGATGCTGGGAGCGATCCTGTTCGTGCTGGTGACGATTCCCCTGGCGCGCCTGGTCGATCTGATGATCAGCCGCCAGCAGGCACGCTACGCCCGGGCGGGGGCCTAGAGCCATGGCGCGCGACGAGTCCGCTCCAATCAAGGCCGGCCTCGGGGGACCGGCGGTCGCGGTCGGCGAGACGATCGTCCGGCTCGTCGACGTCCACAAGAGCTTCGGCGAGCTCCATGTGATCCGCGGCATCAACCTGGAGATCAAGCGCGGCGAGGTCGTCTGCATCGTCGGACCGAGCGGCTCGGGCAAGAGCACCCTGCTGCGCTGTATCAACCTGCTTGCGCCGCCCGAGGAAGGCTCGATCCACCTCGAGGATCAGGAGATCACCGGCGGCCGCTCCGGCGAGCGACTCAACTTCGTCCGCCGAAGGGTGGGGATGGTGTTCCAGGACTTCAACCTCTTTCCCCACCGGAGCGCCCTCGGCAACGTCACCCTCGCCCAGCAAAAGGTGCTCGAGCGGCCCGTGACCGACTGCAAGGGGCGGGCCACCGAGCTGCTCGAGCGGGTGGGGATGGGCGACAAGCTCGAGGAGTACCCCGAGCGGCTCTCCGGTGGCCAACAACAGCGGGTGGCGATCGCGCGGGCGCTGGCGATGGACCCCCACGTTATGCTCTTCGACGAGGTCACCAGCGCACTCGACCCGGAGCTGATCAAGGAGGTCTTGGACGTGATGCGGGAGCTTGCCGACGAGGGGATGACGATGATCGTCGTCACGCACGAGATCGGCTTCGCCCGCGAGGTCGCCGACCGGGTGATCTTCATGGACGAGGGGGCCGTGGTCGAGGACGGCCCGCCGGCGCAGTTGATCGA
>JBPCOO010000060.1:0-8481 GCA_051000155.1 Solirubrobacterales bacterium
CCCGAGGTGAATCCGTTCTCCTCGAGGAAGCTCGACACGACGTCCTCGGGCCGCTCGCCGTCGACATCGACCTGGGCGTTGAGCCCGGTGATCGTCTCATCATCCAGCGTCTCGGCGATCGGGTTGAACAGCTCCGGCAGCTGCTCGTTTTGGTCGAGCACCTGCTGGCGCACGTTGAGGGCGGCGTTGAAGAACGGGAAGAAGTTCTCGTCGTCCTCGAGCACCCGCAGGTCCAGCGACTGGATCCGTCCGTCGGTGGAGAACACCGAGCCGAAGTTGCACTTCGAGCCGTCCGCCGTCTGCTGGTAGACGACCGAGTCGCCGACCACCGACGTGTTCTCGGAGGGAACCTCGAACCCGTAGGCCTTGGTCATCCCCGGGAAGCCATCCGGCCGGGTCGAGAACTCCTCGCCCAGACAGAAGGTGGCCAGCTCGGGGTTGGAGCCCGCCAGCTCAGCGAGGTCGGAGATCGTCTCCACCTCGTCGAGGGCTGCCTCCCCGGTGTCGGAGCGAACCGCGATCGCGAACGTGTCGTTGAACGGGGTCGGCTCCAGCCAGGCGATGTCGTTCTGGGCGTCCTCCTCCTTGACTGCCTCGTACTGCTCCTGCTCGTCGGGGATCGGGTCTTCGTTATTGAGGTAGTTGGTCCAGGCGGTGCCGGTGTACTCCCAGTACATGTCGATCTCACCCGAGGTCAGCGCGTTGCGAGCCGCCGTGCTCCCCTCGAGTCCGATCTGGTCTTTGACCTCCGCACCGGCGTCCTCGAGCACCTGCAGGGTGATCTCGCCGAGGATCAGCTGCTCGGTGAACTCCTTCGAGCCGACCGTGAACTGCTGGCCGGAGAGATCGATCCCCGAGGCTTGGCCCTCGCCGCTCGGCGCCTCGCCGCCGCCATCATCGTCGTCGCCGCACCCGGCCGCCCCCAGCGTCAGCGCCGAAAGCGCCACCGCCAGCAGCATTGTCATCCGTCTTGTCCCCATCTTGTCTCCCTCTCTCGTTGTCTTTTTTGCGTACATCCTCAAAGACCCTTGGGTCGCAGGTAGCGCTCGACGAGCCCGGCCGCCCAGTCGAACGTTAGGGCGAGCACGGCGGTAAGCGTAGCCCCGGTCAGCACGACCGAGTCTCGCCCGAGTCGAATCCCACTGTTGATCAGCTCTCCGAGCCCGTTGCTGCCGTCGCCCGGCGCCCCGAGCGTGAAGGCCGCCAAGGTCGCGGTGCCGACGTTGATGATCAGAGCGGTGCGGATCCCGGCCAGCATCACCGGGACCGCGAGCGGCAGCTCGACCCGGCGCAGGATCTGAAGCTTCGACATGCCCATCCCGCGTCCGGCCTCCAGCAGTGCCGGATCGACCTGCTCGATCCCGACCATGGTGTTGCGCAGCACCGAGAGCACGCAGTAGAGAACGAGGGCGAAGATCACGCCTTCGATGCCGATCCCAAACAGCACCGCGAACACCGAGAGGACGCCGATCGAGGGCACCGCCTGGCCGATGTTGGCCACCGCCAGCACCGGCGCGGCGAGCGTCCGCGCGAACTCGCGGGTCAGCAGGATGCCGAGGGGGATCGCGATCACGAGGACGATCGCGGTCGAGATCACGGTCAGCTTCAGATGGACCTCGAGCGCGTTACGCACCACGTTGAGAGTGAGGTTCTCCTGCTCGATCGCGCCCCAGGGCTGGATGCTGTTGAGGTAGAGCACGAGCACGCCGAGCACGCCCGCCAGGATCAGCGGCATGCCGAACACCTGCAGGGCTCGGGAGCCGTACCTTGCCCCTGCTCCTGCCTCGCCGACCGCGACCACCGGTCTGGCTTCCTCGGCGGCGCCCGCCTCCCCCGCGCTCACCGCGCCTCCTCCACCGACGCGAGCCCGTCCCGCTCGGGGCTCGGCGCCTCCTCGCGCATCGACCCGACCGCCCTGGCGAGGGTGTTGAGGTCGATAACGCCCTGGTGGGCGCCGTGCTCGTCGATGACCACCGCGAGGCCGATGCTGGAGGCGAGCATCTGGTCCAGGGCATCGTGCAGGGTGGAGCCGGCGTCGAGGCGCGCGGCAATCGGCCGGCCGGAGCTCGGGTCCGGCCTGGCGCCGTCGCCGAGCTCGCTCGCGCCGAGCCAGCGCACCGGGCGGCGCTCGGCGTCGAGCAGGACCAGATGCTCGTGGCCGCTCTCGCCCAGCTTGCGCAGGCCGGCTTCCCCGGGCTCCTCGGCGGCGAGCGTCGGGTACTCGGGCAGCTCGACCTCGGAGATCGTCGTCAGCCGCAGGCCTCGCACCAGTGCCCCCGAGCCGATGAAATCGGCGACGAACTCGTCGGCGGGGGCGGTCAGCAGCCGTTCCGGGGTGTCGTGCTGGGCGATCCGCCCGCCCTCCCGCATGAGACAGATCCGGTCGCCCATCTTCACCGCTTCGTCGATGTCGTGGGTGACGAACACAACCGTCTTGCGGACCTCCCTCTGTAGCCGCAGAAACTCGTCCTGGAGGCGCTCGCGGGTGATCGGGTCGATCGCGCCGAAGGGCTCGTCCATCAGCAGCACCGGCGGGTCGGCGGCCATCGCCCGGGCGACGCCGACCCGCTGGCTCTGCCCGCCCGAGAGCTCCCGCGGGTAGCGGTCCCGGTAGGTCTCCGGCTCCATCCCGACCGTCTCCAGCAGCTCGTCCACTCGCGCCGAGGTCCGGGCCGAGTCCCAGCCGATCATCTGCGGCACGGTGGCGATGTTCTGGGCGATCGTCTGGTGCGGGAACAGCCCGACCTGCTGGATCACGTAGCCGATCTGGCGTCGCAGGCGATCGGGGTGGACATCGGTGACGTCCTCGCCGTTCAACTCGATCGTACCCGCAGTCGGCTCGATCAGCCGGTTGATCAGGCGCAGGGAGGTCGTCTTGCCGCAGCCCGAGGGCCCGACCAGGACCACGATCTCGCCCTCGGGGACGTCGAGGTCGAGATGCTCCACGGCAGTCTGCTCCTGCCCCGCGAAGGTCTTGGTCAGACCGCGAAGGCGGATCATCGCCTCGCGGGTGGCGGTGGCCGCCTCCATCAACGAACTCCGGGCGAGGTCGTCGCTCGGCGCAGGCCGAAGAACGCCAGGTCGAAGAGGATCGCCAGGACCATCACGCCGAGGACTCCGGTGAGCATCTCGTTGAGCGCGTTGACGGCGCCGATCCTCCCGATCCCGCGAAAGATGAACTCGCCCAGCCCCGGTCCGTTGATCGCGGCCGCGATCGCCGCGACCCCGAGCACGATCAGGGTCGAGACGCGGATCCCGGTGAGGATCACCGGCCAGGCCAGGGGCAGCTCGATCCGCAGCAGGCGTCGACGGTCGCTCATCCCCATTCCGCGTGCCGACTCCAGCACGGCGCCGTCGATCCCGCGGAGCCCGGTCACCGTGTTGCGGAGGATCGGCAGCAGCGCGTACATGACCAGCGCGAACAGGGTTGGGGGGTAGCCCAGCCCGAGCGGCGCGATCAGCAGGCCGAGCAGCGCGAAGGACGGGATGGTGAGAAAGACCGCCGCAATCCCGAGCGCGAGCTGGGAGGCCCGTTCGCGCCGGTAGACCGCAACTCCCACCGCGACCGCGATCAGGGTCGCGATCAAGATCGAGATCGCGACCACCTCGGCATGCTCGAGGGTGAGTCGGATCACCTCCTCCGAGCGCGACTCAAGGAACTCGGGGAAGCTCACCGGTCCGTGTCAGCCGTCGATGCCGGGACCGAGGATGCCCCCGCCCCCGGTCGATCGTGACTCGAATCGCTCGCCCACAAGACAGCCGCTGACGCTATCGGCTTCCGGCTTCCGATGTCATCCAAGGGGCGGGTGGGGCGCTGGATGGATGCGTCGGCGACCTGTCCTCACACCGCCGCAGTGACCGGGTGCGCGCCGCCGGGGCAGCCGAACGCGGGCGCCTGCTGCGGGCCGGATGGTGATGTTGCGCCGCCGCCCCGGAGGCGCTTTGCTGGATGAACGAGCGCTGCTGCTACGTCTATCTGAGCCCGGGCGAGGACCGGCGGCAGCCGGAGGAGGTCGCCGGGAAGCTGTTCGCGATCTGGCGGTCGACGCTGTATGGCCCGGGCAGCTGAGGACTCCTTTGGGCGAAGCCGGACTGGCCGCCGAGTTCAGGGCCGCCCGTGGACCGCCAGGCTCTGGTTGGCCCAGCGTTCGTCCCCGGTCAGCTCCCTCCCGAACCACTCGGGCGGCTCGAACTCCTCGCTTTGCTCGCGCGAGTCGAACTCGACCTCAGCGGTGATCAGTCCCTCCAGCTCGCCCTCGTAGACGTCGACCTCCGCGGTCAGCTCTCCCACCGGGACGAGGTAGCGCGACTTCTCCAGGCTGGCGCCCTCGGTCAGATGCCACAGGGCTTCGAGCTGCCCGTTGTGGAGCCGGATCTCCCGTTCCCGCCTGCTCTCGCCGCTGCCGATCTTCACCGTCAACAGAAAGTCCTCACCCTTGCGCCTCAGCCGTACCTCCCGCTCGCCCTCGACCACTGCCAGATAGCCCTGGCTGATCTGCTCGCACTCGCACCCCGAGAGCCATTCGGGTGCCTCTTCGACCAGGAACTTGCGCTCGATCTCGATGGCCATCGGTGGCTCGGCCTCAGTCCCGGGCGCCGAGCCCGGCGAGAAACTCGCGAATCCGCAAGGGGCCGCCGGCGTCTGCCTCGAGCGGGGGAGTGGGGCCGCCGGCGCCGTCGGCCATGCCCTCCAACAACTCGCGGATGGCGTCGATGGCGGTGCGGGTCGGATTCCAACCGAGCTCGGTGCGAGCCCGTGAGACGTCCATCAGGGGAGCGCCCCGGGCCATGTCCACCCACCCGGGGGAGGTCGGTTGCAGGCGCGCCTTCCAGCTCAGATCGGCGCCGGTTCGCGCCACGCCGCCGGGCAGCCCGACGACGCGGACGCCGAGTCCCTCCGCGAGCGAGTCGGCGTCGAGGATGGGATCAGCGGCGATGTTGAAGGCGCCCTCTGCCTCGCCGGTGACGGCGAGTCGGTAGGCCTCGGCGACGTCGTCGGTATGGACCGCCTGGGTGCGCAGCCCATCGATCCAGGGAAAGATCGGCAGCCGTCCCGGCTTGAGCAGCGATCCGGGGACCAACGGGCCGCCGAAGTAGCGACGGATCTCCGACGCCGAGGCTCGCTTGAAGATCAGCCCGGGGCGCAGGCGCACGGTGCGGACATCGGGATAGCGCGAGCTGAATTGGTCGAGCTCGCCCTCCACCTCGGCTTTGTGACGGGAGTAGAAAGAGGTTTCGATGCCGCCGGTCGACCAGGACTCGTCGATGGGTCTGGTGCCCGACCGGGCCGGGGAGTACGCCCCCACCGAGGAGGCGTTGACGAGGGTGCCGGCCCCGGCCGCCCCGGCGGCGTCGAAGACCCGGCGGCTGCCGAGGACGTTGGTGGCACGGAGCTGGGCGTCATCGCGCGACGGCTGGATCGCCCAGGCGAGGTGGATGACGGCGTCGGCCCCCTCGAAGGCGCCAACCAGGGGGTCGGTGATGACGTCTGCGGTGTGCCAGGTGAGTCGGTCTCCGTCGGGAGTCTCGGGCCGTCGCCGGGAGATCCCGATCACCTTCTCGATCCGCTCATCGGCCAGCAGCGCCCCGACCACGCTGGTGCCGACGTTGCCGCTTGCTCCGGTGACCGCTACTCGCATGTTCTCGTCCTACCCAGAAATCGGTCGCCGCGAAACCTGGAGGCGTCGGCACGCTCCCGGTCAGCTGCGGATGGGGCCGGCCGCCCGGGGGCGGGTGAGCGACGTCGTTTCTCCCGGGTTTCCAGGCCGCGGCGGTGGGGTATGACGGTAGTCCGATGCCAGTGCCGCCAATACCCGAGCTCCGGAGGCCCAACCCATGAGCGATCGCTCCCCCGAGACCCAACTGGTCAAGTTTCTCACCGACGTTCACTCGATCGAGCAGCAGGCGATCGTGCAGATGCGCCGCGCGCCCGAGATAACCGATGATGCGGAGTTGACGGGGATCTTCGAAAAGCACCTGGAAGAGAGCGAGGAGCATCGCTCCCGCGTCGCGGCCCAGCTCGAGCGCCTGGGCGCCGACCCCTCCTCGCTCAAGGACCTCGCCGGGCGCGTCGGTGGGGTGGGGATGGCGCTCTTTCCCGTCTTCCAACCCGACGACGAGGCCAAGCTGGTTGCCCACGCCTACTCCTACGAGCACATGGAGATCGCCGCCTACGAACTGCTCGGCGCCGCGGCGATGAAGCTCGGCGACCAGGAGGTGGCTGATCTCGCCGGCACCAATGGCAAGGAGGAGCACCAGATGGCCGACCGGCTGGCCGGCCAGTTCGACTCGGTGGTCGACCTCGTCCTGGCCGGCGAGAAGAGCATCGACGAGCAGCTCGACGCCTATCTCTCCGATGCCCACGCGGTCGAGGGGCAGGCGCTGGAGCTATGTCGTGGCGGCAAGCGGATCGCCGGGGAGGACCGCCTCGCGGAGATCTTCTCCGCCCACCAGGACCAGACCGAGCGCCACCGCAACCGGATCGAGGAGAGGCTGGAGGCGCGCGGCCCCGGCAGCTCGATCCTCAAGGACGCGGCGCTGCGACTCGGCGGGCTCAACCTCGCCGCCTTCTTCGCCGCCCAACCGGACACTCCCGCAAAGATGGCCGGCTTCTCATTCGCCTTCGAGCACCTCGAGGCGGCTCTGTATGAGATCCTCGGTCGGGTGGCTGAGCGTGCCGTCGACGGGGAGACCGAGCGCACCGCCCGGGAGATCTGCGCCGAGGAACGCGATACCGCCCGGCAGCTCGAGGGCGCCTTCTCCGATGCGATGGACAGCGCGCTCGAAGACCTCGGCGTGGAGGGACGATAGGGCCTAGCCTTTTCTACATGCTCGCCGCCTACGCCACCGACGCCGCCCCCGACGATCCCCTCTCCGCGCTGGAGGTGGGGGAGCGGCCCGATCCCGATCCCGCCGAGGGCTGGGTCACCGTCGACGTTCGCGCCGCCTCGCTCAACCACCACGACCTCTGGTCGCTGCGGGGGGTGGGGCTGAAGGGAGAGCGGCTACCGATGATCCTGGGCTGCGACGCCGCCGGCACCGATCCCGATGGCAACGAGGTGATCGTCCACTCGGTCATCGGTGATCCCGACTGGCGCGGGGACGAGACCCTCGATCCGGGGCGGACGCTGCTGAGCGAGCTCCATCCGGGGACGCTGGCCGAGCGGGTCGCCGTGCCCAAGCGCAACCTCATCCCCAAGCCCGGGGGGCTGAACTTCGCCGAGGCCGCCTGCCTGCCGACCGCCTGGCTCACCGCCTACCGGATGCTGTTCGTCCGCGGCGAGGCCCAACCCGGACAGACCCTGCTCGTCCAGGGAGCCTCGGGCGGGGTAGCCACCGCCTCGATCCTGTTGGCCCGAGCGGCCGGGCTGCGCGTCTGGGTCACCAGCCGCAGCGAGGAGAATCGTGCCGAGGCCGAGCGGCTCGGCGCCCACCGGGCGATCGAATCGGGAGAGCGCACTCCCGAACGGGTCGACATCGTCATCGAGACGGTCGGCGAGGCGACCTGGCCCCACTCGATGCGCGCGCTCAAGCCCGGCGGCAAGCTGGTGGTCGCCGGATCCACCAGCGGTCCCGATCCCTCGGCTGAGCTTCAGCGGCTGTTCTTCCTCCAGCTCGACGTGTTGGGCTCGACCATGGGGACCAAGGAGGAGCTGGAGCGCCTGGTGCGCTTCTGCGAGGTCGCCGAGATCAAGCCTCCAGTGGACCGGACCTTCCCCCTCGCCGAGGCCGCGACCGCACTGGAGGCGCTCGCCGAGGGCGAGATGTTCGGCAAGATCGTCCTCACCGATGGGTAAGGAGTGCTTGGAGAGCGCTTCGACCGTCGCCCGCGGCGGCCCCAGGAGCGATTCTGACCGCTGATGAGAAGCTCGGTGCCTACGACGTGAAGAAGGTTTGGTGAATCGAGAGCCCGCTGAGGCCCGCGCGTGAGCAGGCCGACCATCGACCCCGCCGAGCGGCGGACGCGGCTCGCTCGGCGCCACCGCCTCGCGCCCTTGGCTTGCGCGGCCGGTCCGGTCGAGGCCGCCCGGAGCATGGTCTGCCTGCACGCGACCGATCCGGCGACGGTCTACCTCTCCGCCTGGGCGCGGACCGACGGGATGGAGATCGGCACGCTCGAGCGTGAGCTGTATGAGGAGCGGTCGCTGGTCAAGCACCTGGCGATGCGGCGGACGCTGTTCGTCTTCCCGCGCGAGCTGCTCCCCGCCGTGCAGGCCGGAGCGAGCGAGCGGGTGGCGGGTCAGGAGCGGCGGCGGCTGGTCAAGCAGGTCGAGGGGGCAGGGCTTTTCGCCGACGGGGAGGCTTGGCTGGCGGAGGCGGAGGCCGAGGTGCTCGGGCTGCTCGCCGACGGTCGCGAGGCGACCTCCTCGGAGTTGCGGGAGGAGCTACCCATCCTCGAGGGCTCGATCACCTACGGCGAGGGCAAATCCTGGGGCGGTGAGGTGCCGATCGGCCCGCAGGTTCTGACCGTGCTGGCCGCCG
>JBPCOO010000114.1:0-2574 GCA_051000155.1 Solirubrobacterales bacterium
GGGGGGGCGCCATTGGTGGGATCTTCCCCCGCGTTGCCGGGGAAATCGGCGGACACGTCGCCGACGCCTCCGACGCCCTTGACCGACTGCGCGCCAACGGCGCCGGCGGCAACGACGGCGCCGAAGACGGCGAGCGCGATGATTGTAAGTAGTCGATTCCTCATGTCCTCATTCTCTCCGAGCGATCGGCCGATCGCTCAGCCGAGCTCCTCCCGATCGATCTCGTCAAGAACCGGAAAGTTATATAGCTGGCCAGCGGAATGCAACGAGCAACCGTCGGCCGCAAGCTCGGCGCCAGCTCGGGGGCTTCCCCCACACCCCATCTGATCAATTCGAACACTCAACTCCATCTCGCTCCAGACTATCCAGATGCCACCAGGAATGCCGCAGCACCCCGACCCTTCGGTCTACCCCCCTTTCGGCAGATTCGCATGAACACTTGATTCGTGGGGGCCGGTCCTGCGATCGGCTTAACGTCTTCGCAATAAACGCGGGCACGATCGTCTAGCTTCAGGCGGGGCTCGACCCTCGACCGCAACAAGGAGGCACCGATGGAATCAAGCGAAGGCATCAGGGCAAAGAGCGAGGAGGCGGTCGGGGATCTCGCCCAGGCGTTGCTGCAGAACCCGCTGTTCTCTCAGGCGCTCGGGCGTGCGCTGTCGGCCGGCGAGAAGGCGATGGGGGCACAGAAGTCGGCGATGGGGGCGATCGACGTCGCCAACCGGGGAGACCTGGAGCGGCTCGAGCGCCGGGTGCGCTCGCTCTCGGAACGACTGGAGCGGGTCGAGGACTCGCTCGATTCGCTCGCGGAGGGAGTGGCCGAACTGCGCACGGAGGGCCGCGAGCGCAAGGCTCCCTGAGTGGGAAAGCGCCGCCTCGGCGACCGAGCGCGGCGCTCAGCCGGCGAGGGTCTGCTGGGCCACCGCGGCGAGCCGACGCATGCCTGCATCCATCGGATCATCCTCGAGTCTGATCCCGTCGACCTCGACCAGCAACACGGCGGCCGCGGCCGCGATCCCGTAGCGCGCGGAAGCGGCGAATACCGAGGCGCTCTGGAGATCGGAGGCGACGGTGCCGGGGACGGCTCCGGCGCCCGCCGGGAGATGGAGGTCCCGGCTCGATATCCGTCCCCGGTGAGCCAGGCGGGAGCGAAGCCCATCGAGCAGGGCCGGATCCGGCACGAGCGCCACGCCCGACTCCGCCCCGAAGGCCCTGGAGGCGCCGTCCCCGGAGACCGCCGCCTCAACCGCGACCCCGGCACCGAGCGGCAGCCCCGGTCCCGCGGCGCGGGCGCCGCCGACGCGGATCAACCGCCGCACCCCGAGTCGGGCCAGCTCCTCGACAACGACCGCGGCGCTCGGACCCCCGATTCCGGTCGCCTGAACGGTCAGCTCGCGACCTTCGAGATCGGTCCCGAGGTAACCCCAGAGACCCCGGTGGTGGTTGCTCATTCGCGGCGCCACCAGCAGGGATTCGGCAATCAGCAGCGCCCTCGCCGGGTCCCCGCAGACGATCGCATCGGAGGCCGTCGGGGCCATCGGTCGAAGGTGGATCGGCACCCCGCCAAGATAGCCGCGTTAGTGAGTATCCGGTTACGTCAGGTCCGCCCTCTAGTTTGGCTTTATGGGCCGACCCGGCTATCCCAGCTCGATCCTCGACTTCCAAGAGCGGTTTGCCGATGAGGCCGCCTGCCTCGAGTACTTGGCGCACTCTCGTTGGCCTGATGGCTACCGGTGCCCAGGTTGTGGCGGCGAGCGTGCTTGGGTCCTCGAGCGTCGCCATCTCTGGGAGTGCGCCGCCTGCAATCAGCAAACGTCGGTTACGGCGGGAACGGTGATGCACAAGACCCGCACCCCGCTCCGGCTCTGGTTCTGGGCGGCCTACTTGGTCGCCACCCACACCCCGGGGATCTCGGCGAAGCAACTGCAGCGTCAGCTCGGGCTCTCCCGCTACGAGACCGCGTGGCTGATGCTCCAGAAGCTGCGGCGAGCGATGGTCGCGCCCGAGCGGGGGCTGCTGCGGGGCGAGGTGGAGATCGATGAGGGCTTTGTCGGTGGCCGCAACTCGGAGCGTCGGGCGGGCAGAGACCGCATCGGAAAGCGACTCGTTGGCGTTGCCGTCGAGGTGCGCGGCGCCGGATCGGGCAGGTTGCGGCTCGCCGCCCTGCCAAACGCGAGCAAGGCGACACTCTCGCCCTGGGTGGAGTCGACGGTCGGGGCGGGCGCCATGGTCCACACCGATGGCTGGAGCGGATACGTAGACCTTGGCAAGCTCGGCTTCGATCACCGGGCGGTTCCCCAGCGCTGGCGAACCGACGAGCGGCAGGTAATCCTCCCGCGCGCTCACCGCGCTCTGGCAAATCTCAAAACCTGGCTTCAGGGGACCCATCGCGGAGCCTCCGCCAAGCACCTCCAGGTCTACCTCGACGAGTTCGTCTTTCGCCACAACCGCCGGCAAACCCCGATGGCGGCGTTCCAGACACTCCTCGGACTCGGGGCCTCCCATCGACCCACCACCTATCGCGAGATCGTTGATCACGATGCCGCAGCCTGAGCAGACCGGATACTCACGAGC
>JBPCOO010000136.1:0-3509 GCA_051000155.1 Solirubrobacterales bacterium
GGCAACCCACGCGATCTTCCCGTTGATCGCGACCGCGGCTGGACGTCGCCTCCAGCTCGGCACCGGCTTACGGTCGCACCGGCGACGGTTCGGCGCCGCGAGCGGATTCTGGCTGCCGGAGTACGCCTACGAGCCCGGGCTGGAGACGCTCCTGTCCGAGCAAGGGATCGACTACTTCTGCGTCGACCAAAGTGCCTTCGGAGAGCCCTCTGACGCGCTCCGGCCGATTCGTGCCGGATCGGCCACGGCGCTGCCGCTGGATTGGGAGGCGATCCAATGGCTCTGGTCACTCGACGGCTACCCCTCCTGGCCCGGCTACTCCGACTTCCACCGCGAGACCTACCGCGGCGGACGGCCGTGGACGATCGGCGGCGACGCCTACGATCCCGGCGCGGCGGCGCGGCGAGCTCGCGAGCAGGCCGGCGAGTTCGCCCTTGCGGTGGCGGGGCGACTCGGCGAACACCGCGCCCGTAGCGGTGAGCCCGGACTGCTCACCTTCGCGATCGACACCGAGCTGCTCGGGCACTGGTGGTGGGAGGGGCCTCAGTGGCTGGAGGCGGCCCTGGCGGAGCTGCCGAGACACGGCGTCCGCCCGCTCAAGCTCGCCGAGGCGGTCGCCGCCCACCCCGGCGCCGAGCGCGAGCTGCAGCGTTCCTCTTGGGGGGAGAGCAAGGACCTCCGAACCTGGGATTCCCCCGAGGTCTCCGACCTCGCCTGGGGCGCGAGGCGGCTCGAGCTGAGGCTCCTGCGCGAGGTCGGGGCCGGTCGCCTGGTGGAGCGGGCGCGGTTGGAGCGCGCCGCGCGCGAGCTGCTGGCGGTGCAGGCGAGCGACTGGGCCTTCCTCGATTACCGGCGCCAGGCCGGCGACTATCCGTTCCAGCGGGTGCTCGGACACTCACGGGAGCTGTTCGAGGCCATAGAATCCCCGCAGGGGCCGGAACCCCGCTTGCGAAGCCTCGCACCCGATCTTTCCGTCGCGCCGCTGATCGAACCATGAGCCGTGTTCTGATTCTGTCCTGGGAGTACCCGCCGCTGATCGAGGGTGGCCTCGCTCGGCACGTCCGCAAGCTGTCGGAGGGCCTCGTCGAGCACGGCCACGAGGTCCATGTGCTCACCCGCGGCGGCGGGGAGTCCCCCGCAGAGGAGATGCTCGGTGGGGTCCGCGTCCACCGCGTGCTCGAGCCGACCCGCCCGCGGGACCTCGGCGAGTTCGTCGCCTGGGTCGAGCGGATGAACTCCGACATGCTCGCCGCCGGGGTGGACCTGGGGGACAGCCACGATTTTGACGTGGTCCACGGCCACGACTGGCTGGTCGCGGGGGCCTGCGACCACCTCGCCCGGCGCTTTGGCGCGCCCCTGGTCTGCACCATCCACGCGACCGAGCACGGTCGTCACCAGGGATGGGTCGACAAGCACCCCCAGTCCCACATCCATGCCACCGAGCGCTGGATCTCCAACCGTGCCGACCGCGTGATCGCCTGCTCCTTCTACATGCGGGAGCAGATCGCCGACATCTTCGGCGTTCCCGAGGCGCGGGTCGAGGTGATCCCCAACGGGATCGATCCCACCGATCTGGTCGTCGGGGATCGGGCCGAGCTGCGACGACTGCGCTCGGAGTTCGCCGCCCCGGGGGAGAAACTGGTGCTTCTCATCGGACGCCTGGTTTACGAGAAGGGATTTCAGTTTGCTCTGGAGGCGATGCCGTTGCTGATCGCCGAGGTGCCGAACACGCGCTTTCTGGTCGCGGGGTCGGGGACCCACGAGGAAGAGCTCAAGGCGCAGGCCGTCGAGCTGGGGCTCCTGGACCACGGCAGCTTCCTCGGCTGGATCGGCGATGACGTTCTCCACTCGCTCTACCGAATCGCCGACGTTTGCGTGGTTCCCTCGCTGTACGAGCCGTTCGGGCTGGTCGCCCTGGAGGCGATGGCCTCCGACTGCCCGTGCATCGTCGCCGACACCGGTGGGCTGCGAGAGGTGGTGCCCGACGGCGAGCAGGTCGGCCTCCGCTTCCGCTCCCGCGATCCCGAGGCGCTGGCCGAGGTCGCCGCCAGGGCGCTGAGCGACGGCGCCCTTCGCGACGAGCTGATTGCCGAGGCCCGCTCGCACATCCAGAGCTTCGACTGGCTCGAGATCGCCGGCCAGACCGCGGAGCTGTACGAGAGCCTGGTCTCGGAGCGGGCGGTGCGGTAGGACGCGGGTTGCGTCCGCGGCCGCTCGAGGGTCGTCTGAGCCGTCGAGCCGCCGCCGCCGGTCGTCACTCGGTAGCTCGTCGCTTTGCCCGCGTACCAATCGTCCCCGGGGGCATCGAATCGGAGCTTGGAGCCGGTCTTGGACACCTTCGCCTTCCTGATCACGCCCGGTGGCCGCGTGTCGGTGCCGTAACGGGCGGTGTTGCGCTCGTCGAGGCGGTAGGACCACCACTCCTCGTTGCCGCCGTCCGACTTCCCCTCGGTCTCCCAGGCGAACAGATAGCTCTCACGCGTGTTGGCGACGACCTCGTTGGTGCCGGAAAGGACCAATTGACGGCCATGCCCCGTTTCGACCTAATTCAACACCGGCGATTACAAGAGCTTCTTCGGCCGGTACGGCAAGCCCGAGTTCCGCAGTAACTGAGCACACTTGCCCCGATTCTCGGCCCCACACCGCTTGAACAAGCGATCGGAGCGCTTGCGGGGCCTCTGAACCATAGGCACACGTTTTCGCGCTAGCAGATAGCTTCCGTCCGATAGACGTGCTTGGATCTAGGCATGTACCTACGCCGGACCCAGCGCCGCAACAAGGACGGCTCGGTGACGGGCTACCTCGCCCTCGCCCATAACTACACCGACCAGGGCACCAGCAAGGCCAAGGTCTTATTGAACCTCGGCCGCGAGGACCAGCTCGACACAGAAGCCCTGCGACGGTTGGCCAACTCGATTCGCCGCTACACCGACGGAGCCGACGGGGTCGGAGCGTTGGAGGAGGCCGGCGGCGGCGATCTACGCGCCACCGACGCCCGCCCGATGGGAGCGGCCTGGGCGCTCGATGCGCTCTGGCGGCGCCTTGGGATCGGCAAGGCGATCGAGGGCGTCCTGGCGGGCCGCCAGCATCGCCACGATGTCGAGCGGGTGATCTTCGGCCTGGTAGCCAATCGGGCGATCGCACCCTCCTCGAAGCTTCGAGCCGCGGAGTGGGCCACCCGGGATGCAGCGATCCCGGGCCTTGCAGAGCTCGATCAAGATCGCGCCTACCGGGCGATGGACATCCTCGCATCAGCCGACGCCGAAGGCGCGGTCCAAGAGGCGGTCTTCTTCGGCGTCGCCGATCTATTGAACCTCGAGGTCGACCTGCTCTTCTTCGACACCACCTCCTCCTACTTCGAGATCGAAGACGACGAGGACGAAGACCCCGACGATGAGGAGATCCGCCGCTACGGCCACTCCAAAGACCACCGCCCCGACCGCCCCCAGGTGGTGATCGGGCTAGCGGTCACCAGGGAAGGCATCCCGGTCAGGGTCTGGACCTGGCCC
>JBPCOO010000161.1:0-2510 GCA_051000155.1 Solirubrobacterales bacterium
GACGGCGATCGCCTGGGCGATCTCGCCGCCCATGGTTCCGGCACCTACGACTGCGGCCTTGAAGACGAACATTTCTCTCCGATCGGGTTGAAGAAGGGGGGTAGGCGCGTGAGGCTACCGATCCACCGATTGAATCCCGTCGTCCTCGTCGCCGGGCTCCTCCCCGACCGCCTGCCGCAGCCCCCTCAAGGTCCGATCGAGCGAGCGCTGCATCTGCGGGCGGACGAACAGGCGGTCGACCACCGGGGCCGTCAGCCCGCCTCCCTCCAGGGCGTAGCTGTGGGTGACGTTAATCTTGGTCCGTCGCTCGCTGCCGGCCGCGGGGACCATCTCGAACCGCGTCTCGACCTCACCACTGGAGCCTGGATCGGTGTAGACGATCCGGTGCAGGCTCCTGGGCTCATGCGCGGTCACCCGCTCGCTCACCTCGCCCCGTCCCGCCGGCGTGGAACGCCACACCATCAAGCCGCCGACCTCCGGGTAGCGCTCAGAGGAGAGGATCGAGCCGAACCCGTCGACCCAGTGGGACCAGCGAGCCCGGTCGATGTAGACCTCCCAGACATCGGCCACCGAAGCGGCGACCTCGATCTCCCCGTTGATCTCGCCCATCTCTTGCGCCTGCCTCGCTGGTCCGGTCCGCGCGCCGAGCCCGCCAGGGACCTAGCGTCCGCCCAGCAAGTTGCCGAGCTGCTGAGCCGCACCGCTGGAACCGCTGGAGGATCCACCCCCGGCCGCGGTAGCCGCACCCTTGGTCACTCCCTCGGAGGGCTGGATCAAGATCCAGCCGGAGCCGGAGAGGGCCATCTGCAGCTCCTCGCCGGAGCCGCCGCGGATGATCGAGGTGAGCTTGACGTCGGTCTTGAGCGATGTCTTCACCCCGCCCGACCAGGTGATCGCGGCCTGCGGATCGGCATAGGTCTCATTGCTGCCGTCAAGCTCGATCAGCACCGGCGAGCCGACCGAAACCAGCGCGACGTAGCCGGAGCCCTTCAACTCCATGTTGTAGCGGCCGCCGCCCATCATCCCGGAGAGGCCCTCGACCCGCTTGATGTCCCAATCGATGCCGGCGTCGAAGGCAAGCACGTTGGCGCCGTTGGCGGTGATCGCCTCCTCGGAGAGCTGGAGTATCTGGATGTCCTGGGCCTCGTCGGCCAGAAAGACCTCGCCCGAGCCGCTGATCTTCATCAGGTCGGTGCCCTCCTTGGTCACCGCCTTTTTCAGCATCTTCTTCATCCCGCCAGAGCCCGCGGCCTCGAAGCCGACATCGCCCTGGTAGGCGACCATCGACCCGAGCTTGGCCTGGACGGTGACGTCCGCCAGCTCCACCTTCAGCATCTTCGAGTTCTGCAGGCTGAAGGCGCCCCCCTCGGTCTCGGTGCGTCCCGCAAGTCCGTCTCTGGCTGACATCTTCTCTCCTCTTCCCCCGGGTCTACGTCCGGAGCTGGTTGTTCACGGTCATTGCCGGTTAATCATGGCTGGAGCTGGTCCAGGCACTCCTGAAGCTCCTGCTCGGTCTGCGCCTGCTCGAGGCAATCGAGATTCTGCTGCGCCTCCCCGGGGCTCAAGGCGCCGGAGGCGCCGCCGCCGGAGGAGTCCGAATCCGACGGCGGCTCCTCGGTCGCAGGTTGATCTCCGGAGGAGCTGCCCCCTGGAGCCCCGAGCCCGCCGAGAGCGCCGAGGCCGCCGAGAGCGCCGAACAGCTCGCCGATCGGGCGAGCGTCCTCGGGAGCGCTGACGTCGGGCTCGGTGCCAACGTCGGTAATCGCGACCGAGAAGCTGAGGTCCACCTTGCTCACGTCTTGGTTGTCGGAGCTGGAGTCCGGAGGAGTCAATGCGAGGGTGCCGTCGAGCTTTCTGAGCTGCTTTTGATCGGCGGTGGTGAACAGATCGAAGCTCGCCTCCTCGAAGGCCTCGGCCACCTGATCCAGCTCGGCCGAGTCGACCTGGCCGGCCTGACCCGTCTGCTCGGCGATCGAGACGAAGTCCTCGACCACCGTGGCGATGTCGAGGTCGCCGGAGATGTGGATCGTCTCGGTGCCGTCGAGATCCTCGCTGCCCTCGTTGGTGAGGTTGGTGAACCAGTCGATCGGATCGACCCCGTACTGCTCGAGCGACTGCTGCCCTTCACCGCCGGCGGACTGGCCGGCCTGCTGCTTGAGCGCCTCGAGCGTGGCCTCGTCGATCTCGTAGTCGGTGTCCTGGTAGTTGACGAAGGCCCTGCCGTCGACGATCACCAGCCCGCCGGAGAAGTCGATCTGCTGGGGGCCGCCGTCGGCGCTCAGGTCGAGGCTCCAGTCGAGCGTCGGCAGCTCCTCGGGGCCGTTGTTGGCGAACGGGCCGGAGAGGCTGAGGTCGAGGCTGCCGCCCTCGGCGCCCTCGGCCTCGCCCTGGACGCTGAGATCGAGCACGCCACTCTCGATCATCTCGTCATTGTTGAAGGTCTGCTCGAGCACCGCTTGCGGATCCTCGGAGGAATCGCCGCCACCGCCGTCGTCATCGCCACAACCGGC
>JBPCOO010000184.1:0-14401 GCA_051000155.1 Solirubrobacterales bacterium
TATCTGCCCTGGCCTCGAACGGGTCATCGGATCTTCCCCGATCGCCCACAACGTCCGACGCCCGTCGACGAAGACACCTCGGCGCGCCTGCTGAGATCGCTCGCCCGGGCCCCCGTCTTGGAACCATCCACAGGGTGTGATCGTCGCTCCGCCGGTTGACCGGAGGCAACGAGGGGGCCCTGAAGCCCCGCCCTACCTCCCTCACTGCCCAAGGCTTGCCCGCAAGCCCCCCGAACACACACGCAGGAAGTCGCCGCCCATGGCCCTCGCGCCCACCAAACCCTCCCACCCAGAATCGCTCAACTCAAGCGAGCGGCCTCTCCTCAGCGGCCCCACCTGCGACGCCTGCGTGACCCTCCCTCGCGCGGGTGGCGCGGATGAGGGAGGTCGGTGAATCGGCCTGCCGCAGTGCCGGCCTCCCTCATCGGCGACAGGACCCGCGCGCCGGAGACCATCGCCGGGAACGTACGGCGAAGCAGCTTAGAGACCGAGGCCCGCTCAGCGACGAGCCGGCTTGGCCGGGATCACCGCGGTGTCGGTCCGCTGCTCCCGGCGCATGACCGAGATCTCCGAATCGGCGGTCCTGATCCAGCTTCGGATGCCGTAGAACAGTAGGCCCAGGCCCACCAGCGAGAAGGCGATCCAGATGATGAAGCCGGTGAGGATCAGCAGAAGCCCCGCTGCAATCGCGATCGGAGCCACCGTGTCGGCGGGCGCGTAGATCAGTTCAGTCGGCTCGGGGGTCTCGGCAGCCATCTCGCGACCCTCAGGCGACGTAGAGGATCGAGATGTAGAAGGTCAGGGCGAACATGAGGATCGCCACCGCAGCGAGGAAGAGCCCGGTGCGGATGTTCTTGTTCGCCTTGGTGCGATCCATGGGAGAGCAGTATCTCAGATCAAGCGGCGATGATCCGGTCCGCCGCCATCGCGCAGAAGAGCAGTGCCAGGTAGGCGAGGGAGCTGAGGTAGAGCTGCAGCGCGTGGCGGTCGGAGGGGTGCAGGTAGAGGCGTGCCGCGAGCCCGCAGAAGGCGGCTCCCAGGGCGAGCGCCGAGGCCAGATAGATCGCCCCCAGCATCCCCGTGAGCACCGGGAGCGCGGAGAAGGCAACCAGGGCGACGGCGTAGAGCAGGATCTGGGTGCGCGTGTGAGCAGCGCCGCGCATCACCGGCAGCATCGGCACGCCGGTGCGCTCGTAGTCGTCGGAGATCAGTAGTGCCAGCGCCCAGAAGTGCGGGGGTGTCCAGAGGAAGACGATCGCGAACGGGTATAGGGCCTCGAGGGTGAGCCCGCCGGTGGCCGCGGCCCAACCGACCAGCGGCGGCATCGCGCCGGCGGCACCGCCGATGACGATGTTTTGAGGCGTCCGCGGCTTCAGCCAGGCGGTGTAGATGAAGACGTAACCGAGCAGGCCGCCGAGCGCGAGCACCGCCGCCAGGACGTTGACGGTTAGCGCGAGCTGCAGCGTGGCCGCGACACCCAGGCCGATGCCGAAGACAAGCCCCCTGATGGGCTCGATTCGCCCGGTGACAAGGGGCCGCTTCCGCGTCCTCGTCATGCGCGCGTCGCGGTTACGGTCGATGTAGTGGTTGATGGCACCGGCGCCACCGGCGGCGAGGTAACCGCCGAGGCAGGTCCAGAGCACCGTCGCGAAGCTGAGCCCGCTCGGCCTGGCGACGAACATCGTCGTCACCGTCGTCAACAACAGCAGCGAGATGATCCGGGGCTTGGTCAGCGCCAGGTAATCCCTGAGGACGGCCGCCAGCCCGCCCGTGCCGAGCTCCGATTCCGGCCGCTCAACCTTCGCAGGTGGATGCTCCCCCCGGCGCCGACCCCGATCGCCGCCGACCCCGACTACGGGCGGGCTGGTGCTGCGATCGGCGATTCCTGCGGATTCCATCAACTGTTCCTTGCGAGTCGGATTGTGCGAGGGGCGGGATGGCTTCCCGCCGGCTCGATCCGGGCGGACACCTCGCCCGCAGTCGTGCCCGGAAAGGGGGCTGCCCTCAGGCTACCGAGCCCTCTTCGCCGCCGGGCGGCGACCCGGTGGCATCGGTGTCGCTACCGCTTGGCGAACCGAGTTCCGCGCCTGCGGACGCGCTCGCCCCAACCGGCTCCGGCTCGGGTGGGTCGCCACCGCCGCTGCGAGCAGGTGGGGGCGTCCAGTCGGTGGAGCGCTCGCGGACGGCATCGCGGATGTCGGCGAGCGGCTCCGCGCTGCGGACGTCGGGCACGAGATCGAAGTTGTGGGGAGGCGGTGGCGACGCCGCGAACCACTCGAGCGTTCCCGCTCCCCAGGGGTCGGGTCCGGCGCTGGTGCCGCCGTTGTAGCTGGAGGCGGCGTTGACCAGGCCGGCGACGGTTCCCCCCGCCAGGATCACGGCACCCAGGGTGGTGAGGATGTTCCACAGCAGGAGGCCCTCGTCGTCGTAGTACTCGTAGACGTCGACGGCCATCCCCTGGAAGCCGGCGAGCCAAGCGCTCACTCCCATCAACAGGGCACCCACGGCGATCGCGCCGCCGGCGACCGTGCCGAGTCCCTCTCCCAGGTAGCGTCCAGAGATCTTCGGGAACCAGTAGTGGAGCGCGGCGAACCCGCCGAGCAGGGCGCCACCGATCAGGGTGATGTGGGTATCGCCCCAGGCGACCATGGTGTTGCCGAAGCGCCAACCGACCGGAATGATCGCCTGGGCGAGCTCGCCGGCGAGACCGATGGTGATCAGCACGACCGAGGCCGAGGCGAGCTTGACTGCGGCCTTTCGCCGCACCTTCGCCCCCCGGACGGTGCCGATCCAGTTGAACAGCAACATCCCAAACGGGACCGCCGCCGCCAGCGCGACCAGCATTGTGAAGTAGAGGAAGCCGATCGGGATGTCGCCCGAATACATGTTCTGCATCCAGGCGAGGGGGACCAGGGCCGCGAAGGCAGCCATCGAGGCCGCGACCGTGCGGGGGGCGAAGGGAGGCTGGCGCGAGAAGGTGCCGAGGATCTCGGAGATCGCGCCGAACGCACCGACCAGAATCGCCGCGTAGATGCCGCTGAAGAAGAACCAGGCGAGGTGCTCGTAGAGCACCGGGGCGCCACCCTCACCGGGATCGAAGAAGACGCCACCGAAGTTGCGATCGATGAACAGCATCGTTACCGCCGCCAGCATCACCGGGCTGATCACCAGCAAGAGCACGCTAATCACCCGCGAGGCCCAGCTGAAGGCGGGGACCCGTCGCCAGACCATTCCGGGGGCGCGCAGGTTGCCGAGGGTCGCCAGCATGCTGATGGAGAAGGTGGCGAACGCGGCCGAGCAGAGTCCGACGCAGAAGATCCAGCCGTCGACGCCATCGTTGGGGCTGAAGAGGCGGTTCGAGAGGGGCGGAAGGGCCTCCATGCCGGCCTCGCTGGGGCTCCAGAGCAAGGTCGCATACAGCGCGATCGCCCCGGCGAGGTAGAGCCAGAAGGAGAGCTGGTGCAACCTCGGCAGCGCCACCCCGCGAGCACCGACTTGCAGTGGGGCGACGAATGAAATCAAGCCCACCAGAAGAGGAATGGCGAACAGCAGGGTCGCGGTGATCGGGTAGATGCTCAACAGACGGTCGAAGATCTCGGGCCGCATGAAGTCGAACTCGGGGATCAGGAGTTGGATGCGCATCAGCACCAGCTCGGTCAGCGCCAGCGCGAGAAAGACCAGGGAGGTGGCGATGTACATCCGGCCGATCGCCTTGTGGTCGGTGCTGGTTGCTACCTGCAGCCAACCCGGGCGCCGATCCGGCTCGGTCGAGTCGGTGACGATCTCGGGGCCGCCGCGCCCGAGTAGGTGGGGCGTTGCACTCACTTCAGGCCTCCTGAAATTCCGGGGATCTCACCCTCATCGATGCGCTCCTGAACAGCGGCGTTGGCCTCCTGGATCTCGGCGGCCTGCTGTTCGACCCAGTCGGTGTACTCCTCCTGGCCGACCACCCGCACTCGGGTTCGCATCGAGGCGTAGCCGGGTCCGGAGAACTTGTGCGAGCGTCCCTCGTAGACGCCCTCGGCGTCGGCGACGAAGGAAACCTCGCCATCGACCTCACCGGGGTTGATGTCGATCTGTTGCGCCAGCGCGGGGACCGCCCAGTTGTGGAGGACGTCGATCGAATTGACCCGGAGCGTGATCGGGGTCTCGACCGGGACCACCAGCTCGTAGTAGCTGAAGACGCCGGGCTTGGGGGCGATATCGACGCCCTCGGGGATCGGGTACTGGTAGCGGTAGATCCACTGCTGGGCGGAGGTCTCTATCTCGAGCGGGGTGGCGCCGCTGGCGTCGGCCTCGTCGGTGCTGCGGACGGCCTCGGTCGCAACCACGCCGAGGATGAACAGCGCCAGGGCCGCGGCGCCCAATCCGCCGGCGACCTTGGTCTGGATCGAGCCGGTGCCGCGCGTGCGCCGCTCTTCGGTGCCGCCAGCACGGACGGCCCCGACGAAGGCGACGATCGCCCCTAGCGCGGCGAGGGTGACCACGACGACGGCCACCACGATCGTGGTCGTGATCTCGGTCGCGCTGGATGAGGCGGGAGAGTCGGGGCTGAAGAGGCCCGCGGATGCGACCGCCGGTCCCAGCGCAGACGCAACCGCCGCCACCAGGGCGCTGCCACAGACGAGAGCTCTTCGGGAACCCGGCAAGACGGCGGCCATTCTATGCGCCCGTCCCGGCAGATGTGGGCTCGCCCCGTGCGACCGTCTCCGGATCGACTCGCGATCCCACTTCCAGCGCCATTCTCGCTCCGAGGTCAGCTCCTATACTCGCCGCCCCTTGCGCAGCTTCAAAGCAGAGCGACGGACCCGCTCACGGGCCGGTCTGGCCGTCCGCGGCGTCGCGCTGGCGGCTATCGGGGCCTCCTTCGCGGTCCCCTTGCTACGCAAGCGCCTGCGGCTGCCAGCGGCGGCGACGGTCGCGGCGACCGCAGCCGGGCCGCTTGGCACCGCGATCCTGCGCCCCCGGACGCGTACCCGTGACGCGATCCTGTTCGCCCAGCAGATGTGGGCGTTCACGATGATCCATGAGTTGCCCTATGACGATCCCGAGGCGCTTCGGCGGCGCCTGAAAATCCACTACCCGATCCGGGCGGATCGCGCGATCGGCGCTGGGCGTCTGCCCAACTGGCGGCTTCAGCGGAAGCTGACGGTCGAGGGTGAGGTGACCGGGATCGATCGCTTTCTCACCTGGGCTCACTGGATCTGGTTCTTCGAACCCCATGCCTCACTGCTGTTCATCCTCCTGCGCGACGACCGGGCCTTCGCCCGCGCTGCCCGGCAGATGGCGGCCGCCTACGACCTCGGCTGCATCGGCTACTTCGCCGTTCCCACCGCGCCCCCGTGGTGGGCGTCCGAGCAGGGCTACACCGGTGAGGAGCGGGTCCGGCGGTTGATGGTTCAGGTCGGGGAGGAAACCTGGGGCGGGGCATGGCCGCACCTCTACAACTCGCTCGGCGGTAACCCCTGGGCGGCGATGCCATCCCTGCACTTCGGCGCCTCGATCCTCGCCGCCACACTGCTTGCGGAGAGCTCGACCCCCGCCGGGGTCGCGGGCTTCGCTTACGCAGGCGTGCTCGGCGTTGCCCTGGTCCACCTCGGCGAGCATTATGTCGTCGATCTGCTCGCCGGGCTCGGGCTGGTGGCGCTGATCCGCGGCGGCGAGCCTTTGGTCGAGCCATTGGCGCTGGCGCTCTCCGACGGGGTTCAACGGCTCGAGCGGATCGCCGCCGGCTGATCGCGCGGTTGAGCCCGTCGGTCCGCAGCGAGTCCGGCGCGACGGCTCGCCCGCCCGACCGCCACCAGCGGGAGTACGCTTGGAGGTAGTGAAGCCGATCTCGAAGAGCGAGTTGGCGGGGGAGCGGGCCGTAACGGAGGACGGCGCGCCAACGGACGACGCCCTGAGGGGACTCGGCGCCGAGCTCGACTCCGAGACCGGCGCGGTGCCCGGCCCTTTCCTGGAGGGACCACTTGCTGGAGAGGACACCGAGCCCTCGTTCTTCGACGATCCCGGACAGATCACCAAGACGCTGGCGATCGTGTTCGTGCTGGTGGTGGCGATTTACGTGCTGGCCCCCAAGCTCGCGGGCCTCGACGACGCGATCGCCAAGCTGGGCGAGGCCAATCGCTGGTGGATCGGGATCGCGCTGGCGGCAAACGTGCTCGCCTTCGGCTCCTACGTCGCCCTGTTCAGGGGCGTGGTCGGTGACCGCTCGGTCCGGCTCGACTGGCGCGAGAGCTACCAGATCACCATGGCGGGTCTGGCGGCCACCCGACTGTTCAGCGCCGGCGGCGCCGGCGGCATCGTGCTCACCTACTGGGCCCTGCGAAAGGCGGGGATGCCTCGCAAGGAGTCGGCGGGAAGGATGGTCACCTTCCTGGTGCTCCTGTACGTCGTCTATGTGGTCGCGGTGATCGTCTTCGGTGTATTGCTGCGGGTGGGCGTCCTTCCCGGCGATGGCCCGCTGAGCATGACCGTGATCCCCGCGGCTCTGGCCGGAGCGGTGCTGCTGGCGATAGCGGCGATGGCGCTGATCCCCGGGGACCTCGAGCGCAGGATCGGTCCGCGCACCGGCGATGGCCGCCTGGGCCGGTGGGTCGAGCGAGCGGCGACGATCCCGGTAACGATCTCGACCGGGGTCCGCTCGGCCCTCAGCTTCCTCGCGGATCTCTCCAAGGGTTCGCTGGCGCTGGCCGGCGCCTTCGGCTTTTGGGCGGCCAACATCGCCATCCTCTGGGCGAGCTTCAAATCGCTCGGGGTGGCGGTGCCCCTCGGTGAGATCGTGATGGGGTTCTTCGTCGGCATGATCGCCAATCTGGTTCCCTCTCCGGCCGGCGTCGGCGCGGTCGACGGGGGGATGATCGGCGCCTTCGCGGTCTTCGGCTACCCCCTCGAGGTGGTCATCGCCGCTGTTCTCATCTACCGCTTGATCGCCTTCTGGTTGCCGATACCGCCCGGGATCATCGCCTTCTTCCAGTTGCGCCGGACCGTTGCCCGCTGGGACCGGAACCGCGGTGGCGGCGCGCCGCCACCGCTTGCGGCAACCTCGGGGTGACGGCGACCGTAGGTCCCTATGCTTCAGAAAGTAAAGTCAAGCTTTCCCCGGGCGGCGCGCGGGCGAAACCAGCTAGGAGAGTGGCGCAAGTGAGCCAAGACCGAGTCGAGAACCTTGTCATCATCGGTGGCGCCTGCGCCGGCTACACCGCGGCGGTGTACGCCGCCCGCGCCGACCTCGAGCCACTCGTGATCGAGGGCTTCCAGTGGGGTGGTCAGCTCCAGAACACCACCGATGTCGAGAACTATCCGGGCTTCCCCGAAGGGGTCATGGGGCCGGAGATGATGAGCAGGTTCCGCGCCCAGGCGGAGCGCTTCGGCACCCGCTTCATCACCGATGACGCAACCGAGGTGGAGCTCTCCAACGGCGGCATCCAGAAGGTCTGGGTCGATGATGACCTCCACCGGGCGAGGACCGTGATCCTGGCGATGGGGGCCCAACCCAAGCGCCTCGGCGTGCCGGGAGAGATCGAGCTGGGTGGCCGCGGAGTCTCCACCTGCGGGGTTTGCGATGGCGCCTTCTTCAAGGGCAAGGAGGTGGTCGTAGCCGGCGGCGGCGACTCGGCTATGGAGGACTCGATCTTCGTCGCCAAGTACGCGAGCAAGCTCACTGTGATCCATCGCCGCGATGAGTTTCGCGCCTCGAAGATCATGGAGGAGCGGGCGGAGGCCACCGACAACATCGAGTTCATGACTCCCTATGCGCCGACGGAGTTCGTCGCCGGGGACGACGGCAGCCTCGAGCGGGTCCGGCTTGAGCACGCGATCACCGGCGAGGCCTCCGAGCTGGAGGTGGGCGGCGCCTTCGTCGCGATCGGTCACACCCCGGGCTCCGAGCTGGTCGCCGGCCAGGTCGACCTCCACGACAACGGCTATGTCAAGGTGGACGAGCCCTCGACCAAGACCAACCTCGCCGGGGTGTTCGCGGTCGGCGACCTGGTCGACTACACCTATCGCCAGGCGATCACCGCGTCCGGTAGCGGCTGCCGCGGCGCCCTCGACGCCGAGTGGTACCTGCGTGACACCCCGCCTACCGAGGAGGAGATTGAGATCGCGGTCGAGGGGGCCACGGGCGGCTAGCTCGGGCCAATGCCGAGGATGGCCGGACCGGCTCCGGCGCGGTTGGACCCGCCGGCCACTCCAGGCCCTACCCTGAGCCGATGACTCGTCGTGACTGGATCCTGCTGCTGATCCTGGCGGCGATCTGGGGCGCCAGCTACCTCTTCATCGAGATCGGCATCCGCGACCTCTCGGCGCCGATGGTGGTCGTGGTCAGGGTGGCGTTCGGGGCGATCGTCCTGCTGCCCTTGGCGGCGGCTCGCGGCGCGCTCGCCGGGATCTCTCGCCACTGGCGTCCGTTGGTGGTGGTCGCCGGGATCCAGGTCGCCGGGCCGTTCATCCTGATAACCGAGGGCCAGGGGGAGATCACCTCCTCGCTGGCCGGGATCCTGGTGGCCTCCTCGCCGATCTTTACCGCTCTGCTGGCCACCTTCTTCGACCCCGAGGAGCGCTCGGTGGGCCTGCGGCTGGTCGGGGTGCTGGTCGGGGTGGTCGGGGTCGGCGTGCTCCTCGGGGTCGATCTCGGTGGCAGCCGGGCGGAGCTGCTGGGGGGGTTGGCGGTAGTGGTGGCGAGCCTTGGCTATGCGATTGGCGGGTTCGTGGTCAAGCGACGGCTCGGCGCCGTGGCACCGATCGCAGTCGCCGCGAGCGTGCTCGCAATCAGCACCCTGATGGTGGCGCCGTTTGCGCTTGGCTCGTTGCCGGACCAGGCGCCGGGGATTGGTCCGGTCGCGGCGGTGGTGGGACTCGGGGTGGTCGGGACGGGGGTCGCCTTCGCGATCTTCTACGGCTTGCTCGCCCGCGTCGGCCCGGCGCGCTCGTTCATCGTCACCTATCTGGCCCCCGCCTTCGCGGTGGTCTATGGAGCGCTCCTCCTGGAGGAGGCCATCAGCGTGGCTACGCTCGCCGGTCTCGGCTTGATCCTTGCCGGATCGTTCCTGGCCGCTGAGGGTCGCTTCCCCTGGCAGCGACGCGCGATTCCGCCGGGCCCGGAGCCCGCGGGACCGATCAGAACAGCTGCTTGAGCCGCGCCACGGGCGAGCTCGCGCCGATGATCTCGGTGTTCTCGTCGCCTCCGGCGATGGCGATGCAGTCCCGACCTGCTCGCTTTGCCGCGTAGAGGGCGCGGTCGGCACGCTGGTAGAGCCGTCGCAGCTCAGCTTCGTCGGCCGAGGCGGAGGCCACCCCGAACGACGCGGTGAACGGAACCGGGGCATGTTCGGAGTTCGCGGTGAGGTTGTCGCGGATGCGTTCGGCGGCCGTGGTCCCCTCCTCGACGGTGGCGTCGGGGAGCAGGATCGCGAACTCCTCGCCGCCGACGCGGGCGGGTAGATCCACACCACGCACGGATGCCACGAGCGCCGCGGCGAAATAACGGAGCACATCGTCACCGGTGTCGTGGCCGCGCTCGTCGTTGATCCGCTTGAATCGATCCAGGTCGCAGATGATCAGGCCGAGGCAGCTATTGCTGCGTCGGGTCCGCTCCTTCTCGACCTCGAACCGCTGATCGAAGCTCCGCCGGTTGGGGATCCCGGTGAGCTGGTCGGTCAAAGCCTCGGAGGAGAGCTCGCCGTGGATCGCGGCGCCGCGACGGCGCAGGACGCCGATCACTCCGCCAATGGCGATGATCATCGCCATGCTCGAGACCAGCAGCTCGTAGTCGTAGGGGTTGTCGCGGGCGAACAGGATCGCTCCGTAGGCGAAGGTCGCCATCAGCGTCATGGCGATCGCGGGAACCAGCCGGAACATGACCATCACCGATATCGCGGCGATCGCGAAGACGGGAGCGTAGACCGGCTCGGTGCCCCGCTCGGAGGCAGTAGCCGCGACCACGATCAGCACTATTCCACCAGTCGCCACCGCGATGAAGGCCCAATCGGGTAGGCGCCGGTAGCCGATCAGGCACAAGAGGCCGAGCAGCGCGCTGGCGGCCGCGGTCGCGAGCATCAGTCCTTCGTCAGCGATCAGTCTGGGATCGAGCAGCACCGCCAGCAGCGCGATCACCGCCGCCACCGAGAACAGCAGGCCGAAGGTGCTCGCCTTGAGCGCCGGATCGGCGGTCTGGTCGGGGCGCGGGGTGAGCAGGCCCCGCCACCTCAGCCGGTCCCGGAGGGGGGGATCGGAGAGCAGGTTGGAGGGGTTGGAAGGGAGCCGGCGACGCACCGCCCTCAGGCCTCCGGCGACGCGAACGGCAGAATTGCGTCGACCCCGGTGGCGTCTCGTCCGATGATCAACTTCTGTATCTGGGATGTGCCCTCGTACAGGGTTGTCACTCGAGCGTCGCGCAGATGGCGTTCGACCGGATAGTCGTCGACGTAGCCGGAGCCGCCGTGGACCTGGATCGCGGCGTCGGCGCACTCGACCGCCGATTCGGTTGCGAACAACTTCGCGATCGAGGTCTCGATCGTGTTCCTGGTGCCGGCATCCTTGAGTGCGCCGGCCCGGCGAACCAAAAGCTGGGCGGCGTCACGCTTGACGATCATCTCGGCGATCATCGCCTGGACGAGCTGGAACCGTGCGATCGGCACCCCGAACTGCTCGCGCTCGGTGGCGTAGGCGACGGCGGCATCGATGCAGCCGCTGCAGATTCCGACGCACCCCGCGGCCACCGAGTATCGGCCGTTGTCGAGTGCGGTCATCGCGATCTTGAAGCCGTCGCCGACCTCGCCCATCAGCCCGTCGTCTGGGACCTCGACCGCATCGAGGCTCAGCTCGGAGGTGTCGACGGCTCGCAGTCCTAGCTTGCCGTGGATCTCCTGCGAGCTGAAGCCCTCTACGTCGGTCTCAACCAGAAAGCAGGCGAGGCCGCGGTGTCCGAGCTCGGGGTCGGTCTGGGCGAAGATCATCGCCACATCGGCGACTCCTCCGAGAGAGATCCACATCTTCTGGCCGCTGATCTCCCAGCCGCCCTCGGTGCGCCTGGCGCGCGTCTTCAGGTTGGCGGCGTCGGAGCCGGTGCCGGGCTCGGTCAGGCCGAAGCAGCCGAGGGCCTCGCCGCTGCACAGCCGCGGCAGCCATCGCCGCTTTTGCTCCTCGCTCCCCCAGCGCTCGATCGAGCCCGCGACCAGCGAGGTCTGCACGCTGACCACGGTTCGCGCGGAGCTGTCGGCGCGACCGATCTGCTCGACCACCAGGCCATAGGAGACGTAGTCGAGCCCGCGCCCGCCGTAGTCGGGGGAGACCGGGGCACCGAGGTAGCCCATCTCCCCCAGCGCGGAGACGATCTCGCGGTCGAAGTGCATCTCGCGGTCGTTTTGCCGGAGGCGGGGAACGATCTGCTCATCGGCGAACTTGGCCGCCGTCTCGGAGATCAGCCGTTGCTCGTCGGACAGCTCGAAGTCCATGGCGCTAGTTCCCCCCGCTCAGTTCGTCCGCGACGGCGGCGTCCAGCGCCGAGGCCGCCTCGCGGGTCAGCTCCCCCGGGCAGTCGGGTAGCTCGGTGCCCTCGATTGCGCTGACCGGCTGGATTTCCCGGGTGGTGGAGGCGAGGAAGGCCTCGCTCGCGCCCTCCAGCTCGGTTCGGTCGTAGCTACCCTGCTCGACCTCGAGTCGCTCCACCACCACGGCACGGGTGATCGAGTCGAGGATCCGGCAGTCGAGCGCCGGGGTCCGCAGGCGTCCGTTCGGTCCGGCCCAGAAGACCGCCGAGGTCGGCGCCTCCAACACCACTCCGTCGGGCCGGACCCAAACCGGCTCATCGGCGCCGCGGGAGGCGGCGATCCGGCTCGACTGCATGTTGGCGGCGTAGGAGATCGACTTGACCCCGCCGAGGATCTCGCTCGGCGTGTATTCGATCAACGCCACCGAGGCGCTCGCCGCCCAGTCGGGGATGCGTTCGGCCATCACCAGGCGACGACCGCCACGGGTGAGAAGTACTCGGAGGCCGAGGTCTTCGCCGGGGACTCGGTCGAGCATGGCGTTGATCTCAGCTTCCAGCACGGTCCGGGGAACCGGAAGCTCGATCGCCATGGCCGAGCGCTCGAGTCGGTCGAGGTGGGGGTCGAGCCGGAAGGGAACGCCCCCGTACAGCTTGACCACCTCGAAGACGCCATCGCCCCGAAGCAGTCCGTCGTCGGTGATTGGGATCCGAGCCTCGGCTGGGGCGAGGATCTCGCCGTCGACGCTACTGAGTAGAACTTCGGCCATCAGCCCATTATCCTCGCAGGCGTGGAGTTCTTCCTGGTCACCGGCGGGATGGTCGCTTTCATCGTCCTGGTCCTGGTCCTGCTCAGCCGCGCCTATCCGGGCAGCGGAGCCGATCTGGTGGACTGGAAGCCGACCCGTGACTACGAGACAGAGCTCACGCTCGAGCAGGACGACATCTCCCAGATGCTCGCCGCTCAGAACGCCTACCGCCGCAAGCGCGGCGCCAGTGAGTTGACCGAGCGCGACGCGACTCGGATGGCCAACGAGGACAATCGAGTCCGGTCGACGGCCGTGCCATTGGACCAGGAGTCGATGCAGCGGGTCGAGCGCGAGCTCGGTACCGATGCCGGCACAGCTGAGGCGCAGGAGGGACCGCGCGAAGGGCTTTCCTCGGTCGATCCGACCCACCGGCGCGAGGCCGAGTCGGCGGCCGAGCAGGAGCCGGCGGCCGATCCCGTGGTGGCGCGATCGCGCGAGGGCGACCCCGGCGAACGGTCCGACCCCGGCTGATGGCCAGGGCCCTGCTGGTCGGTTGCGGCTGCCACGGGCGCGAGGCAGCCGGGATGCTGATCGAGCGGGGCTGGGCCGTGAGGGGTACCAGCCGGCGAGCCGATGGGCTCGAGGCGATCGCGAGCGCAGGCGTCGAGGCGGCGCTCGCCGATCCCGATCGTGTCGGCACCATCGTTGAGCTCCTCGGCGACGTCACCGTCGTCTGCTGGCTACTCGGGTCGGTTGAGGGAGGCTCGGAAGTCGCCCGGACGCTTCACGTCGAGCGGCTCCCAAGCCTGCTGGAGAAGCTCGTGGACACCCCCGTCAGAGGCTACGTCCATGAGGCGGCGGGTAGCGCCGACGGAGGGGCGCTGGAGGCGGGTGGGGCGGCCGTGGTGGATGCCGCGGAGCGCTGGCGAATCCCAGTGGAATGGGTGAGGACCAGTCGGGAAACCGGAGAAGCATGGGCGGAGCGGGTCGCAAACGCCTGCTCGGCGGTCATCGGTGGCGGCCCGACGGGCTGAGCGAGCCCGTCAGCCGGGAAGGTTGGTCTTCCCGATCTCTTCCCGAGGGATGGTGTTCTCCGGACCGTTCTCGGGGAAGTCGACGGGGCGGGGCTGGTCTTGGGTCGCGACCTTGGCCCAAGGAGCGGTGTTCTCCAGTGGGATCTCGCGGTTGTCGTAATTGGAGATAACGGTGAGCGCGACGATCCCGAGTACGCCGACCACGGCGATGAAGACTCCGTAGACGATTAGCTGCTTGCGAACGGTGGCGCCGTACTGACCGCCGATGACTCCGCGACGCTTGTCCCTGCCCATCGCGTCGACGTCCTTGCTCTTGCCCTCAACCTGCGAGGCGTCCTCGTGCTGTTGCTCGTTGCTCTCCTCAGACATGCTTTCCTCAGACATGAACGCTAACACTATCTCGAACCGCGGCTGGTTTCCACTGGCAACCCGCGGGCCGTTGAAATCAGGAGTCCAGGCGCTCGAAAAGCGTTTCCAACATGCGCGCCGTCGCTCCCCAGATCATGTGGTCGTCGACGGCGAAGGTGGCGGTGCGGAAGGGGACTCCGCGGCGGATCAACCTGCGCTTGGCGTAGCCCGCTCGCAGCTCGGAGAGGCGCAGCTCAATCACCTGCTCGACCTCGGTGGGCTGGGGGGTGTGCTGGAGGCCCGCCGGCACCAGCCCCACGAACGGCACCACTTTGTAGCTGGTGACGATGGTCGAGGTGGGCTGAAGCGCCCCGACGACCTCGACCGTTGCGGGGTCGAGCCCGATCTCCTCCTGGCTCTCCCGCAGGGCGCAGTCGAGCAGGCTCTCGTCGCCTTCGACCCTGCCGCCGGGAAAGGAGATCTCCCCAGCGTGGCGCCGCAGATCATGCCGGCGCTCGGTGAAGATGAGGCTCGGATCGTCGGGCCAGTCGAAGATCGGGACCAGGACGGCGGCGTCCTTGGAGCCGTGGGCGTCGATCGCCAGCGCCTCCGCGGGCGAGAGCAGGAGGTCGGAGAGCTCGCCGCTCAGATGATCACCTGGACCGTGCCGCCGTCGACGCTCCACGCGGACCCGAGCACGTAGGAGGCCCGCTCCGAGCAGAGGAACGCGATCGCCGAGGCGATCTCGTCCACCTCGGCCAGCCGCCCGATCGGCCGTGATG
>JBPCOO010000236.1:0-7106 GCA_051000155.1 Solirubrobacterales bacterium
GGTCGTCCGGCCCCATATGCGTTGCAATCGCTTCATCTGGCTGATCGCTCATGCTAGGGGGGAGCCGAGCTGGACCGGAGAAGGTACGAGTGCACGAACGAGCGTTGAAGCAAGTGATCGAGGACCCCGCGATGGCGGTCGTTCGCTCCTGCCTGGCGTCCGCCGGGGGCTGGATCGTCGGCGGTGCGGTCAGGGACGTACTGATCGGAGTCGGCGGTGGCCCCGACCTCGACATCGCGGTCGACGGCGACGTCGGGGAGCTGCTTGGGTGCCTCGGTGCGCCCGCCCGCAGCCACCGGAGGTTCGGAACCGCGAGCGTTGAGATCGGAGGCCGCAGCATCGACCTCGCCCGCACCCGGGCCGAGAGCTATACGCACCCCGGCGCGCTGCCGGAGGTCACACCCGCCGGGATCGAGGCGGACCTGGCACGTCGTGACTTCTCCATCAACGCGATCGCGCTGCCGCTTGAGGGCGGCGATCTGTTGGACCCTCACGAGGGCCGCGCCGACATAGCCGCCCGCCGTCTGCGTGTCCTGCATCCCGACTCGATCCGCGACGACCCCACCAGGGCGCTGAGGGCGGGCCGGTACGCGGCGCGGCTCGATTTCGAGCCGGACCCCGAAACCGAGGCGCAGATCCGCGCTGCCGACCTCACCACCGTCTCCGATGACCGGATCGACGCTGAGCTCGCCCTGGCGGCGAGCGAGCCCGACCCCGCGGCGGTCGCCGCTCGCCTCGGGGGGTGGGGCCTGTTCCGGCTCCCGAGCGAGCGAGTGGAGCTGATCGCGAAGGTAGCCCGGCTGGGGAGCAGGCCGCCGTGGGCGAGGCTGGTCGACAGGAGCCGGGTGCTGGTGCCCTTGCTCCGGGGCACGCCGATCGGCGATGACGTCCGAGCGCTGGCCCGAGCGGCTCCCGGCCGGACCTCGGAGATCCGCGAGCTGGGGGACCGCAGCACGCCGGAGTCGCTGCTGGTCGCACTGGCCTCCGGCGCCGAATGGGTTGCCCGGTGGCCCGAGGTCCGGGTGTGCCGACTGGCGATCAGCGGCGAGGATCTGATTGCAGCGGGCGTCGAACCGGGGCCCGCGATCGGCATCGGGCTGCGAACCGCGTTGCGCCGGCGGCTCGACGGGGAGATCTCCGCGGGGGCGGGGGCGGAGCTCGCGGTCGCCCTCGAGGCGGCGCGAGCGAACGAGGGTGGCCAATGATCGAAGCGGTGGACGGTCCCGAGCTCCGGTGGCGAGACGACGGTGGCCTTCGCCGCTTGGAGGCGCGTCTCGCCGGCGGCGCGCGCGCCGCCTTCACCACCCGAATCGGGGGCGCCTCCGAGGCGCCGTTCGACTCGCTCAACCTCGGGATCCTCACTGGGGACGAGCGCGATCGAGTGGTGGCCAACCGCATCCGCCTCACCGAAGCGCTGGGCGTCGACCCCGGTCGGGTGGTCCTCGGGCGTCAAGTCCACGGTGCCGATCTGCTCGAGCATTCCGTCCCGCAGGCGGAGATGCACTTCGCCCGTCCGGGGGTGCCACCGCCGGAGGTCGACGGGCACTTCACCGACCGCGCCGACCTGGCCCTCCTGGTCCTCGTCGCCGACTGCCTGCCGATCGCGCTGGAGGGCGAGCGGGGCGTTGCCATGCTTCACGGCGGCTGGCGCGGTCTGGCGGCGGGAATAGTCGAGCGTGGGGTGGAGGCGGTCGGGGCTCGCGAGGCGGTGATCGGACCGGGAATCGGGCCCTGCTGCTTCGAGGTGGGGGACGAGGTGGTCGCGGAGTTCGACCACCTCGGCATCGACCTGGTCGAGGGGCGGTGCCTCGACCTGCCGGAGGCGGCCCGCAGGCTGCTGAGAAGGGCGGGAGTCGAGCGGGTTTCGGCGAGCGCGCTCTGCACCGCTTGCAATCCCGATCTCCTCTTCTCGCACAGGCGCGGAGGCCCGACCACCGGACGCGCCGCCGGCCTCATCTGGAAGCCTTCCCGCTGATGGCATCGCGGCAGTTCACCGGTTTGGATCCCGAGCGGCTTCGCCGGCGGCTGGCGGACGTTCGCGAGCGCGCCGGCGAGGGGGTCGAGGTTCTGGTGGCCTGCAAGTACGTCCCGGTCGAGGAGATGGGCGCGCTGGCGGAGGCCGGGGTGGAGCTGGTCGGGGAGAACCGCCTCGGCGACCTCGAGGCCAAGCGTGAACGCTGGGGGGATGCGTTCACCTGGGACTTCATCGGCCACGTCCAGTCCCGCAAGCTGAAGACGATCCTCCCCCGGGTTCGGCTGATCCACTCGGTCTGCACCGAGAGCGTCCTCGGCGAGCTGGGCAAGCACGGCACCCCCGATTCCGAGGTCCTGGTCCAGGTCGACCTCGCCAGCGAGGACTCCAAGAGCGGGATTCCTCCCGACCGGCTCGGCGAGGTGATCGAGGAGTGCCCGGTGAAGGTCGTCGGCCTCTCGACCATGCCGCCGGCGGTCGAGCGAGCCGAGCAATCTCGCCGCTGGTTCGCCCGGCTCGCTGAGCTCGCCGCAGACCACGAGCTCGAGCGCCTTTCGATGGGGACCAGCCAGGACTGGGAGGTGGCGGTGGAGGAGGGCGCGACCACGATCCGGATCGGCAGCACCCTGTTCGAGTAAGCCCCGGCGCCGATTGGAGGCGCGGCAAGCAATAATCCATGCAGGAGAACCACTGGGGGAGACGAAGGGAGGCGCAGCATGGCTGTTCGCGACACTTGGCATAGGTTCCTCGTTTTCTTCGGATTGGCGGAGGATCCCGACCACTCCTACGAGGACGACGACCACTACGAGCAGGACACCCTCTCCGAGGAGGCGGTCTCCTCGAGCCCCTCGCGCCGTCAGCGTGGCGGCGGCTCCAACGTCCGCAGGCTGCGGGAGCGGGAGGATCCGATCGATGACATCTTCGCCGACGAGTCTCCGGCTCCGCGCCGAAATCTGCGCCCGGTTTCCGGCGGTGGAGGCGGAGGGCGCGGCGACAACGTCCAGGTCCACTTCGTCACCCCCCGCAACTTCAACGACGCCCAGGAGGTCGCCGATAAGTTCAAGCGCAGCGTCCCGGTGATCTTGAACCTGCAGTCCTCCAACGCCGACCTCTCCAAGCGTTTGATCGATTTCTGCTCCGGCCTTACCTACGCGATGGACGGCGGCATGCAGCGAATCGCGGAGAGGACCTTCCTGCTGACCCCCGCCAACGTCGAGGTATCGGCCGAGGAGAAGGCAAGGCTGGTCGAGAAGGGCTTCTTCAACCAGAGCTGAGGGGGTGCCGCCAGCGTCTCCGGCGTGAGTCGCCGACGCACGGGTCCTGTCGCCGATTAATAGCCCGCACTGCGGCGGGCCGATTCACGGACCTTTCATCCGCACCACCCGCTCGAGGACGTGCAAGGCTGGCTCGCGGTGCAGTCAACAGCCAGGACGCGCGGATATGCGGTCCTGCTGCCTCTGCCGACGGCCCCCCCGACGACCGGCCCGCCCCCGCGCTCTACCCTGTCGCCCATGATCTTTGGCTTCGCAGGCGCGGGCAACATGGCACGGGCGATCGCCCTCGGGTGGGCGAGGGGCGATGACGGCCCCGAGAACATGCTTTTCACAGACTCCGGATCGGGGCGCGCGGACGCGCTCGCGGCGGAGGTGGGAGGGGGGACCCGTCCTACGATTCCCGATCTGGTCGCCGACTCCGACGCAATTGTGCTGGCGGTGAAGCCCGCGGCCCTCGATGCGGTCGCGACTGATCTTCGGGGGGCGGGGATCGTCGTCAGCGTTCTCGGAGCGACGACCGTCGAGCGCCTGCGGCACGCCCTGCCTCGGGCGACGCTACTGCGGACGATGCCGAACGTGGCGGTCGAGCTACGGCGGGGTGTGATCTGCCACGCGTCGGTCCCCGACGATGATCGCGAGGTGCTCGCGCCGTCGATCGAGGCGCTCTCGCTTCTCGGTCGGATGGTCGAGCTGCCCGAGGATCAGCTCGATGCCGCAACCGCGGTGATGGGGTGCATGCCTGCATACATCGCCAGGGTCGCCGGCGCCGTGATCGATTCGGGGGAGCGCGCGGGGCTTGAACGCAACCTCTCGACCTCGCTCGCGGCCGACGCCATCGTCGGCGCGGGCGCGCTCCTCGCCTCCCACGACGCTACCGAGCTCGAGCGCTCGATCGCCTCCCCCGGCGGCAGCACCGAGGCGGGCCTCGACGAGCTCAGCGCTCGCAACGTCGCCGAGGCCTTCGAGGCGGCCGTCGCCGGCTCGCTCGAGCGCATGACCGGCAAGCGATGAATCCGCTTCTGCTGGCAATCAGCCGCGGCGACGTCGCCCAGTACGTGAGCTCGCTGTTCACCGTCTACATCATCTTGATCTTCGCCAGGATCGTCGTCTCCTGGATCGTCACCTTTCGCGGCTCCCTCCCCTACAACCAGCCGCTGCAAGCCGTCGTCGGCTTCCTCGAAAGCTCGGTCGATCCTTACCTCAACCTCTTCCGCAAGGTCTTGCCTCCGGTCGGGGGAGGGAGGATGATGCTGGACCTCTCGCCGATCGTCGGGGTGATCGTGCTGCTGGTGGCCCAGGGCGTCATCGTCGGCATCATCAACTGAGCGCATGAGCATGGATTCGTCATTCCGCCGGGCGGGGATCGTGGCGCTGTTCGCCCTCGCCCTGGACCAGATGACCAAGGTCATCGCCCGCGCGCAGCTCGACCCGCGCGAGTCGGTCGAGCTATTCGCAGGCGTCAGCTTCCGTCGGATCAACAACGAGGGCATCGCCTTCGGCCTGCTCGACGATCTCGGCTCAGCGGTGATCATCCTGGGGGCGGTCGGTTTCGTCGCCCTGCTTTTCTACTTCATGGCCTCGGGTGACCGCGAGCGACTCTGGCTGCCGGTGGGCCTGCTGGCGGGCGGCGCGATCGGAAACCTGCTGGACCGGATCCTGCTCGGGTCGGTAACCGACTTCATTGATCCGCCCCGCTGGCCCACCTTCAACTTCGCCGACATCGAGATCACCATCGGGGTGATCCTGATGGTCCTGATCTTCGCCCGGGAGGAGCCGTCGGACGCCGAGCCCTCCGAGTCATCCGGGGGGGAGGCCGACTCGCCCGAGCGCAACGGTGGCGCGGGTGGAGTGGCCGAGCCGGCCGAAGGCAAGCGCGCGAGAGGATGAGCCCGGCCGACGTTGAGATCGTCCATTCCGACGAGGCGTTGGCGATCGTGAACAAACCCGCCGGTCTGATCGTCCATCCCGCTCCCGGTTATCACGGCACCACCCTCGTCGATGAGCTGGGCGACCTGCTGGCCGGGGGCGACGACCCAGATCGCCCCGGCATCGTCCACCGCCTCGACCGCGACACCTCCGGCCTGATGATCGTCGCCCGCACCCCCGACGCGCATACCGCACTGGCGGCGCAGATCGCCGACCGCTCGGTTGCACGCACCTACCTGGCGCTGGTCGAGGGCCGCCCCGGATCCAGGCGGGGGAAGATCGACGCGCCGCTCGGTCGCGACCACCGCAGCCCCGAGCGCGTCGTTGTCGGCGGTCGGCGACCACGAGCGGCGGTGACCCACTTCGAGGCGATCGAGGCACTCCCTCGCGACACCCTGCTCGAGGTGCGGTTGGAGACGGGCCGCACCCATCAGATTCGCGCCCACCTCCAGGCGATCGAGTGCCCGGTGGCCGGTGACCCTCGCTACGGCGGCGCCGGCCGGTACGGCCTCGAGCGCCAGTTCCTGCATTCCCACCGGCTCGAGCTACGCCACCCGAGCAGCGGCGAACTACTCGGGTTCAGCTCCGCGCTGCCGGCCGATCTCGCCTCGGCGCTCGAGCGAGCCCGCGCAGCCGGTTAGCCATCCCTACACTCCGTCCCGACCATAGGCGGTCCTCGTGACGGCAACGGGCCCTGCTCGGCGGATGATCTAATCCGCGATCGAGCCCCCCGCGCCGCGCCCGGGCCGAGATCGAAGCAAAAGCAAGGGAATATCGAAATGGCCGAAGCAGGCATCAAGGAACTGCTGCAGGCTGGCGTCCACTTCGGACACCAGACGCAGAAATGGAATCCGGGCATGCGACGCTACATCCACGGGCAGCGCGACGGGATCCACGTAATTGACCTTCTCCAGACCGAGAAGCTGCTGAAGGAGGCGACCGATGTCTGCTCGGAGATCGCCGGACGCGGGGGCAAGGTCCTCTTCGTCGGGACCAAGAAGCAGGCGCGGGACTCGATCGAGGAGTGGGCGGACAAGTGTGGGATGCCATTCGTCTCTCGGCGCTGGCTCGGCGGACTGCTGACCAACTTTCAGACGATCAACAAGCGCATCGGTCGCCTGCACGAGCTGAACGCACTCGAGAACGAGGGCAAGCTGGAGCTGCTGCCGACCAAGGAGCGGATGACGATGGAGGCCGAGCTGGCAAAGCTCGAGTTCAACCTCGGTGGCGTCCGCGACATGCAGCGTCCGCCCGAGGCGATCTTCGTCATCGATCTGCTGGCCGAGGAGATTGCGGTGAAGGAGGGCCAGCGACTCGGAATCCCGATCGTCGGCCTGGTCGATACCAACTGCGACCCCGGTCCCGTCACCCATGTGATCCCCGGCAATGACGACGCGATCCGCTCCTGCGACCTCGTCGTCAGCACCCTGGGCGAGGCAATCCTCTCCTCGGCCACCGCCTGGCAGCAGGCCGAGGAGGCCCGCTACAAGCGTGAGGCAGAGGAGAAGGCCAAGCGGGAGGCCGAGGCTGCCGCCAAGCGCGAGCAGCAGCGCGCCGCCGAGGAGGCGCAGAAGGCCGCCGCCGAGGCCGAGCGGCAGAAGCAGGCCCTCGCCGGCGGCCAGGCCGCGGAGGGCGCTCCGCAGCGAGCTGGTGCTCCGCACAAGCCCGCCGCCGGCAGCAAGTCCGCCCCTGCAAAGAAGCCCGCCGCCCCGAAGAAGGCGGCGCCGGCGAAGGCCGCGGCCGGAAGGTCGACGGCCCCCGCCCCGACGAAGGCCGCCCCGACCGAGTCCGAGGCGACGCCGAAGCCGGCCGCGGAGAAGGCATCCACCGAGTCAGCAGGAAAGGACAGCTAGATGGCTGAGATCAAGGCCGCCGACGTCAAGGCGCTCCGCGAGCGCACCGGCGCGGCGATGATGGACTGCAAGGGCGCGTTG
>JBPCOO010000280.1:0-11884 GCA_051000155.1 Solirubrobacterales bacterium
GCCCGACGGTGGCGGGCCCGAGCTGCCGGTCGGTCTGCAGATCGCCGGGCCGGCGTTCAGCGAGTCGACGATCCTCGACGCGGCCCACGCGATCGAGGGCGCCGTCGCCTTCGACTCGTCCCGGGCCCGGATTGATGCTTCGTGATCGAGCGCGAGGGAGGGATGGCTTCGTGAGCGCCGCCTACGAGGCCGTGATCGGACTCGAGATCCACGTTCAGCTGCTGACGAAGACGAAGATGTTCTGTGGCTGCGAGCTCGAGTTCGGGGCCGAGCCGAACACGCATACCTGCCCGGTCTGCCTCGGCCACCCCGGAGCCCTGCCGGTCGCCAACGAGCAGGCGATCGCCTTCGCGCTCAGGATCGCGGTGGCGCTGGGGTGCGAGATCGCTCCGAGGTCGATCTTCCACCGCAAGAATTACTTCTATCCCGATCTGCCGAAGGGCTACCAGATCAGCCAGTACGACATCCCGATCTGCTCGGGAGGCCGACTCGGCGAGATCCGCGTCCACCGCGCCCACCTCGAGGAGGACGCGGCCAAGCTCACCCATATCGGGGAGTCGGGACGCATTCACGGCTCGGGTGCCTCGACCGTCGACTACAACCGCGGCGGCACGCCGTTGGTGGAGATCGTCACCGAGCCGGACATCCGCGACGCCGCCACCGCGCGCCAGTGGCTGACGCTGCTCCGGACCACCCTGCGCCAGCTCGGGGTCAGCGACGTCAACATGGACGAGGGCAGCCTCCGCTGCGACGCCAACATCTCGGTCCGCCTCCGCGGCCAGACCGAGCTCGGGACCAAGACCGAGCTGAAGAACATGAACAGCTTCCGCTTCATCGAGCGTGGGATCGAGGCCGAGATCGATCGGCAGATCGGGATCGTCGAGGCTGGGGGGGAGGTCGATCAGGCGACCATGCACTATGACCCGCAGTCGGGCTCGCTGACCCTGCTGCGCTCCAAAGAGGAGGCTCACGACTATCGCTACTTTCCCGAGCCGGATCTGGTCCCCATCGAACCCGCACCCGAGCTGATCGAGCGGATCCGAGCTGATCTGCCGGAGCTGCCCGCGGCGCGGCGGGAGCGCTACCGAGCCGATCTCGGCTTGGGCGAGGACGACGCGACCCAGCTCGCCTTCGACGCCGAGTTGGGGGCGTTCTTCGAGGATGCCGCCGCGCGCGCGGAGGCCTCCGCTCCGGTGGTCGCCAACTGGGTCACCGGCGAGCTGGCGCGGGCCGCGCGCGAGTCGGGGACCGAGGATGCGACCGCGACCGAGGTCGATCCGGCCGCCCTGGCCACCCTCGCCGACCTGGTCGAGGAGAAGACGATCTCTCGTAAGACCGGACGCGAGCTGATCGGGAGGATCGCGTCCGACGGCGGTGACCCGCGGGCGATCGTCGATGACGAGGGTTTGGCCCAGGTGACCGGCGGGAGCGAGCTTGAGGCCGCGGTCGATCGCGCGATCGAATCCGAGCCCGAGGCTGCTGAGAAGGTCCGCGGAGGGGACATGAAGCCGATCGGGGCGTTGGTCGGCGCGGTCATGAGGGAGATGCGCGGTCAGGCGGATGGCGGCGAGGTCACCCGGATGTTGCGCGAGAAGCTCACCGGCTAGCCTCCCATCCGTGGCCCACACAGTCGTCATCGCCGGGGGCGGATTTGCCGGAGTCAACGCAGCCCGCGAGCTGGAGGGCATCCTGCCGCGGCAATCGACCCGACTGATCCTGGTAAACGACGTCAACTTCCTCCTCTACACGCCGCTTCTTCCCGAGGCCGCGGCGGGGACGCTCGAGCCCCGGCACGTGGTCACGCCCTTGCGCGAGATCCTCGATCGCACCTACCTCCGGCTCGGGGCCGTCAGCGATCACGATCCCGCCACCCGCACGGTCGAGCTGACCACGCACGAGGGCGAGGTCGAGAAGATCCGCTACGACCAACTCCTGCTTGCGGTCGGCTCGGTCAGCCGCTCGCTTCCGGTGGAGGGGCTGGGTGAGCACGCGATCGGCTTCAAGAGCCTCGCCGATGCGATCTGGCTGCGAAACCACATGGTTGAGACCCTCGAGCAGGCCAACGCGACCGAGGATGCCGACAAGCGCCGGGAGATGCTCACCTACGTCTTCGTCGGCGGTGGCTACTCGGGGCTGGAGGCCCTGGCCGAGCTACAGGACTTCGCCGCCGACGCGATCCAGCAATACCCACGTGCCCGGCTTACCGGCATGCGCTTCATCCTGGTCGAGGCGATGGACCGGGTGCTGCCGGAGATCCCCCGGGAGCTCGCCGACTACGCCAAGCGCGAGCTGCGTGGGCGGGGGATTGACATCCGCCTTGGCACCACCCTCGAGCGGGTCGCCGCCGACGAGGTCGAGCTCTCGACCGGCGAGGTTATCCCGGCGCGCACGGTGGTCTGGACCGCTGGCGTGCTGGCCCACCCGAGCCTGCGCTCGATGGGCCTGGAGCTGGACGAGAAGGGCAGGATTCCCGTCGATGACCGCCTCGCGGTCGAGGGTATGGAGGGGGTCTACGCGGCTGGAGACTGCGCCGCGGTCCCCAACCCCGATGGCGGCCTCTGCCCACCGACCGCCCAGCACGCTATCCGCCAGGCGCGGGTCGCCGCTCGCAACATGGCGGCCGGACTCGGGGTTGGCAAAGGGGACCGCTTCACCTACAAGTCTCGCGGCTTCTTCGTCAACCTCGGGCAGTACAAGGCGGTGCTGATCGGCCCGTTCGGGATCAAGGGGTCGGGCTTCCTGGCCTGGTGGGCCGCGCGCACCTACCACCTCTCCCAGATGCCCGGCCTCGCCCGCAAGGTGCGCGCTGTTCTCGACTGGACCGCCGGCCTGCCGTTCCGCCGCGACACCGCCGAGCTGGGCTCGATCGGCAGCCCCCACCCGCTCAAGGCCGAGGTCTACGAGACGGGCGGGACCCACAAGCCGCTGAAGTAGCGACGCGAGGCCGCCGACGTGGAGCTGCTCGTCATCCTCACCTCCTTCGGCCTCGCCGGCGGATTTATCGCCCGGGCGAAGGGCTCGAGCTTTTTCATCTGGTTTGCGATCAGCTTCTTCACGCCGCCGTTCGGGCTTTTGGCGGCGATCTTCTACCGGCGGGAGAAGTCCGAGCCCGAGCGCCAGTGTCCTCGGTGCCACAAGACCCACAAGCTCTACGTCCAGGTATGCAACCGCTGCGGCGAGGACATGTACCTGCCGCCGCCCGAGACGGTGCGTCCGGGCCCCGATTTTCGCTCGGAGGATTGACGGCGGGAGCGGATCGGGTAAGGCGACGAGGGCGCAGATGCGGGCTTGACATCGACAGCGTGGGTACGGCCCCGGCAGCGATACTATGCAAACAGGGCCTGCCACTATCAAAGGATGGTGACCACCGAGCCTCCGCAGCTCTTCTAGAGCAAGCATCCCCGCTGCTACACTCGCCATCCTGAGCGCGGTGAGTCGGCCAAAAGCCGGCTGCCGCCACAAGCTCTCCCTGTTTCCTTCCAAAAAGAAGCCCCAGGAGGCCCATCCCGATGCGAGCTGCCGACGCCCTATTTGAAGCCCTCAAGGCCGAGGGCGTCGAACACGTCTTCGGGATCCCGGGCGGCGCGAGCTTGCCGCTCTATGACGCGATCTACGACGCCTCCTTCGATCACATCCAGGTACGCCATGAGCAGTGCGCGGGACACTCGGCCGAGGGCTACGCCAAGGCCTCGGGGAAGGTCGGGGTCGCCTTCGCCACCTCCGGCCCCGGCGCCACCAACCTGGTCACTGCGATCGCCGACGCCAACATGGATTCGGTCCCGACCGTGTTCATCACCGGCCAGGTCCGGACCGATCTGATCGGTACCGACGGCTTCCAAGAGGCCGACGTCACCGGGATTACGATGCCGGTGGTCAAGCACTCCTTCCTGGTCACCGATCCCGCCCAGATCCCCCAGTACGTCCACGAGGCCTTCCACATCGCCTCCAGCGGGCGACCCGGACCGGTCCTGATCGACGTCCCCAACGATCTCTCGCGGATCGAGATCGACTATGAGCCGGCCTCGGGATCGCCGAAGCTGCCTGGCTACCAGCCGACCACCCACGGCAACATCAAACAGATTCGGATCGCCGCCAAGGCGATGGCCAACGCCAACCGGCCGGTGATCTACGCCGGTGGTGGCGTCATCAACGCCAACGCCTCCTCCCAGCTCCGCGACCTCGCCCGCGCCGACCGCTTTCCCGTTACCTGCACCCTGATGGGCCTCGGTGCTTTCCCCGCGCCGGATCCGCAGTGGCTCGGGATGCTGGGGATGCACGGCACCCGCGCCGCCAACTACGCGATGGACGAGGCCGACCTGATCGTCGCCGTGGGCGCGCGCTTCGACGATCGCATCACCGGCAAGCTGAGCGAGTTCGCTCCGCGGGCGAAGTTCATCCACATCGACGTCGATCCCGCTGAGATCTCCAAGAACGTCCCCGCCCACATCCCGATCGTCGGCGACGCCGCCGACATCCTGCCGAAGCTCGCCGGTGAGTACCGAGCGATCGACGCGGACTCCTCGCGGCTGGAGGGCTGGTGGAAGCAGATCGAGGGCTGGCGCGAGCAGTACCCACTCACCTACGAGGACTCCTCCGATTCGGAGATCAAGCCGCAGTTCATGGTCGAGGAGATGTACCGGGTCACCGACGGCGAGGCGATCATCACCTCCGACGTCGGCCAGCACCAGATGTGGGCGGCCCAGTACTACCACTTCAATCGGCCCCGCCAGTGGCTCAACTCCGGCGGCCTCGGGACGATGGGCTTCGGCCTGCCGGCGGCGATCGGCGCCAAGGTCGCCTGCCCCGACGACGAGGTCGTCTGCCTCGCCGGCGACGGCAGCTTGATCATGGTTTGCCAGGAGATGGCGACCGCGGCCGCCCACGATCTCGACGTCAAGGTGTTTTTGATGAACAACGGCCATTTCGGCATGGTCCGCCAGTGGCAGGAGCTGTTCTGGGGGGAGCGCTACCAATCGGTCGAGATGGGGGCGCACCCCGACTGGAGCAAGTTGGCCGAGGCCTTCGGTTGGACCGCGGCGGTCTGTGCGGACAAGGCCGAGCTGGGCGATGCGATGCGAGCAACCCTCGACGCCGACGGCCCCGCCCTGCTCGACGTCCGGGTCACCCCGACCGAGAATTGCTATCCGATGATCCCCGCCGGCGCCGCCGCCCGGGACATGGTCGGCTGAGGAGAAGGCAGATGGCACAACCCCGGGCATCCGAACATCATCTCGACCTCGACCAGCTCGAGGCCTCCAGCGGCCTGACCGGCCGCAAGCACCTGCTCTCGCTCCTGGTCGAAAACCGCCCCGGCGTGCTCGCCCGGATCGCGCTTCTATTCAGCCGCCGCGGCTTCAACATCGACACCCTCGCCGTCGGCCCCACCGATGACCCCGACATCTCACGGATCACGCTCACCGTCGATGGCGCCGTTCACCCGATCGACCAGGTGACCAAGCAGCTCCACAAGCTGGTCAACGTGATCAAGATTCGCGACATGGAGCCGGAGGCGACCGTCTCCCGCGAGATGGCGCTGTTCAAGGTCAACGTCGCCGCCGAGAACCGGGCGGAGATCATGGAGTTCGCCCAGATCTTCCGCGCCCACGTTGTCGATGTCTCCCGGCGGACGATGACGATCGAGGTCTCCGGCACCGACGACAAAATCGACGCCTTCGAGCGTATGGTCCGGCCGCACGGGCTGATCGAGATGGCTCGCACCGGCGAGATCGCGATCGCCCGCTCGCGACCGGAGAGCTGAACCCCGCCCTCGATACCGAACGTCTGCCCGACGCCCTCGGGCGAGCTGCCGAGCGCGCGGCCAGGGGCCCGCGTCGGCTGATCAGCGTCAGCGCCCCGGTTGAAGACCTCGACCCGGTGGCCGCGGCCTTCGCTTCGCGCAGAGCCGATGACCGCTGGTTCTGCTGGGAGCGGCCGGGGCGTGGGCGGCTGGCGATCGGGGCGATCGGTTCCACCGTGGAGCTGATCAGCCGGGGCGAGGATCGCTTCGCCGACCTCCTCGCGGATGCCGCGCGCATCTCCTCGGCGAGGCTCGGAGCCGAGCCGAAGGGGGGGATGCCGACCGCCGCCGGGCCGCTCTGGGTTGGCGGGTTCGCCTTCGATCCCGACGGCGGCGGAACGCCGCCGTGGTCCTCGTTGCCGCCGGCGATGATGGCCGTCCCCGAGGTGCTGATGCGGCGCGACGACGAGGGCTCGATGCTGACCCTGACGGCGATGGCCGGCGCGGGCCGGGATCCCGAGGAGATCAGCTCGCGCGCCGCCGCCCGGCTGGCCGGAGTGAGGGTGGAGCCCTTGCCCCCGATAGACCCCGACCCTGTCGCCGGCGTCTCGGTCGAGAGCGCGCGCAGCCCGGCGGACTATGAGCGGGCGGTGGCCGAAGGGGTGAAGCAGATCCGGGCCGGCGGCATGCGCAAGATCGTGCTCTCGCGCGAGGTGGTCGTGGACGCGCACGCCGCCCACGACGTGGCGGCTCTGTTCGGCGCGCTTCGCGAGTTGTTTGATTCCTGCTTCTGTTTTTGCGTAGGCTCGCCCGAGGCGGCGTTCGTCGGTGCTTCCCCCGAGCTGCTGGTTCGCCGCGCGGGGGCGACCGCGGCGACCGTGGCGCTCGCCGGCAGCGCTCGCCGGAGCGCCGATCCCTCGGTCGACGATCATCTCGGCGAGCAGCTTCGAGCGAGCCCGAAGGACCGCGACGAGCATCGGATCGTGGTCGAGCGGATTCGTCGAAAGCTGGCGCCCGCGGCGGTCTGGCTGGACTCACCCGACGAGCCGTCGGTGGTCAAGGTCGCAAACATCCAGCATCTTGCCACCCCGATTCGCGCCCAACTCGCCGATCCGCCATCGGTGCTCGGCCTCGCCGCCATGCTCCATCCCACCCCGGCCGTCGGCGGGGAGCCGGGTGGGCCGGATGCGCAGCGGCGAATCCGGGAGCTCGAGCGGATGGACCGCGGTTGGTATGCCGGACCGGTTGGCTGGATGGACATGGCGGAGGACGGAGAGTTCTGCGTCGCCCTGCGATCGGCGCTGATTCGCGACCGAAGGGCGCACCTCTACGCGGGTGCGGGCATCGTCGCCGACTCCGACCCGGCCGCCGAGCTGGCCGAGACCGAGGTCAAGCTGGGGGCATTGCTGCCGCTTTTGGCCGGGTAGCGGATCGCGAGAACGGTCAGCAATCCACCGGTGGGGCGGACCATGGTCCCCGCCGGTGCTCGAGGTCGACCACCGGCATGCAGCAATGAAACTTGTAACTCGACTCGCTTGATGAAAGGGTGGGGGAAAGCACCCAACCGAGGAGGAGATATGTCAGAGAGCGTCTACCGGGTCACCGAGGTGATCGGGGTCAGCAGCAAGTCGTGGAGCGACGCCGCCAGCAAGGCGGTCGAGAAGGCCGGCGGCTCGATCCGTGATCTGCGGATCGCTGAGGTCGTCCGTCAGGACGTCAAGATCGAGGAAGGAAAGATCACCGGCTACCGAGTCCGCCTCGCGATCTCGTTCAAGTACGAAGAAGCGTAGAGACGTCTTGCGAGCGCGCGTGGGCGGATCGACTCCGCCCACGCCGTCGCCGCTCGCAGGCCCCTCAGCCGATCGCGCCGCTCGCGGCGTCCGCCACGGCGGCGGCGATGGTGTGGTGAAGGCCGAGGTTGGGTCCGGGGTCGACGACCGCTTCAACCAGCTTCGGGCCTTCGCCTCCTAGTGCGGCTAATCCCTCCAGCTCGCTGATTCGCTGGTAGCCGATTCCCGCGAGCGATGCCGCTCGCTCGAAGTCCACCCCCGAGGGCGTCGTGAACAGGCGCTCAAACTCCGCTGCCGGCAGTTGGTCGTGCTGCGGTAGGAACTCGAAGATGCGGCCGCCGCCGTTGTTGATCACCACCAGCCTGAGGTCGACGCCCGCGGCGCCGAGGTTGACCAAGCCGCCGAGGTCGTGAACGGTGGCGAGGTCTCCGAGTGTCGCGACGACCGGGCCGCCGGTCCCCAGCGCCGCTCCGGTGGCGGTCGAGATCAGACCGTCGATCCCGTTGGCACCGCGGTTGGAGATCACATCAAGCGATCGCTCGGTGGCAGGGGAAAACGACTCGGCATCGCGAATCGGCATGCTCGAGGCCAAAAGCAGGGTCGCAGCGGCGGGCAGGTGGCCGTAGAGGTGCCGGTGGATCGCCGGCTCGCTCCAACTGTCATGCAGCTCCCGCTCGATCACCGCTTGCGCCGCCCCCTCGGCGGCTAGCCAACGGTCGAGGAACTGGCGGTCCGTCGAGCGTTCGCCCAGACGGGAGCTGAGCTGCTTGGCGACCGCGACCGGCTCCGCGCGGACCAGCTCTCCCGCGACGCGAGTTGGCTCGTTCCAGCTCCCCGATGTCCCCACCACCGCGACCTGCTCGATTTCCTCGTCGTAGAGCACCGCTCGCAGCGCCTTGCTCGTCGGCATCTCGCCGAAGCGCAGGACGAGGTCCGGTCGCAGCCCCTCGGGTAGCCGCCGACAGACCAGCTCGTAGGCGGCGATTGGGACAACCTCCCAGTGAGGCCCATGTCGCAAGCCCGAGGTGGGTTCGGCGAAGATCGGCGCCCCGCCGAGGTCTCCGAGCCGAGTCAAGGGGCCCGATAACTCCTGCTGCCGTTGACGGCCGGCGACGATCAGAGGGCGCGAGGCGCCGCGCAGCCGCTCAGCCAGCTCGTCGAGCGTGGCCGCGGCGAGCTCCTGCGGCACGCTCAGGCGCGTCAGCGGGGTGCCGTCGGCGCGTCCGGCGAGCGCCAGTCGGTCGGTGGCTGAGACCGCGCCCTCCACCGGCTCGGGGCCCAGCGGATCGCGCCAGGCGAGGTTGAGGTGAACAGGCCCCCGCGAGCCGATCGCCTCCGCCACCGCCCTGGTCCCGGTTGCCCGGTAGTGCAGCAGCCCCGCGTCGTCGGCCGCGTGGGTGCCGACCTCGCAAAACCAACGGACCGCGGAGCCGTACAGCTTGACCTGGTCGATCGTCTGTCCGGCCCCGATCCCGCGTAGCTCGGGGGGGCGGTCACTGGTCAAGATCACCATCGGCACCTCGGCTTGGTCGGCCTCGACCACCGCGGGGTGGAGGTTGGCGCCGGCCGAACCGCTGGTACATGAGACCGGCGCCGGGATCCCGGTCGCGAGGGCGATTCCAAGGGCGAGGAAGCCGGCGACCCGCTCGTCCAAGACGACCGTGGTCTCGATCTCCGGGTGGCGAGCGAGGGCGAGGGTGATCGGGGTCGAGCGAGACCCCGGCGAGATCACCGCCCTGCGGCAGCCGGCACGCGCCAGCTCGTCGACCAGGGCGCCGGCCAGGGCGGTATTCACATTGGAGTCGTCGACGCTCAACTCCGCAGGGCCACAATCGCGCCCTCGTCGACCTCGACCCCGAGCCCCGGTGCCCGGGGCGGATCGAGCTCTGCGCCGAACAGGTGCTCGCAGCGGGCGTAGGTAGCTTCGAACATCGACAGGGTCGCCAGGCCTGAGGCCAAGGTGCCGACCCAGCCTCCCCGCGGCATCGCCTGGTGGGTGTGGATGGCGGCGGCGATCCCGATCGGACCATCGATCGAGCTGGAGAGGTAGGCGGGAAGGAAGGCTGAGATTCGCAGCGCCGCCAAGGAGCCGCCTACCTTTGAGAGCTTCAGGGTCGCCGCATCACATGCCCGGAGCCGCCGGGCTTCGTTCGCGTCCTCGACCGAGGCGACGCTCTCATCCGCCACTACCGGCACCTTCGTCGCGGCGCGGACCCCGACCAGCTCGGCGAGGGACCCGCACGGCTGCTCGACCAGCTCCAATGAGTAGGGCTCCATCGCGGCGATCTGCTCGATCGCGCTAGGGACCTCCCATGCCCGGTTGGCGTCAACTCTGAGCTTGGCGTCGGGGCCGATCGCCTCCCTCACCGCCGCAACCCTACCGAGATCGTCGCCGGTGCCGACCTTGATCTTGAAGCTGTCGAAGCCTGCGTCCGCCCAGGCTCGCGCCAGCTCCGCGGCTCGCTCGGGCTCGGCCGCGTCGATGCTCGCGTTGCAGCTCAGGCTGATCGGTCGCTCCGCCCCGAGAATTCGCCAGACCGGTAGACCACAGAGCTTGCCCGCAAGATCGTGAAGGGCGAGGTCGACCGCCGCCAGGGCGGGCGCGCTGACCTGCTGTTGATAGCAGCGAGCGAGCAGGATCGAGATCAGCTCGCGCAGCTTCGCCGGGTCCCCTTCGAGCATCGGCGAGATGTCGGCGCCGATCAGGGCGTGGCTGCAGAGCTCGCTCAGTTGCCGGCCGACCTGACCGGGCATCGCCCCGCCCCTCATCGTCAGTGGCACCCCCTCGCCCCAGCCGATCTGACCATCGGAGGCGACCACCCGGAATAGCAGCACCGAACGAGTGTCGAGGTGTCCGGCGGCGGTGACGTAGCGCTCGCGCAGGGGAAGCTCGAGCGGGATCGTCTCGGCTCTGAGAATCTGCATCAACTGTCAGTATCGCCGGTGGCGGCCCTGGCGAGGGCAGAGGTGAGCTAGATCGCCAGCGGAATTGCCACCAGCAGCGCAAAGATCCCGAGCAGGGCTCCGGTGTCGGCGAGGGCGCCGTTCAGCGACGGACCGTCGGTGCGCTCTCGCACGGCTCGGATCGGCTTCAAGGCGACCGGCGCGCTTGCCAGCGCTAGCAGCGCGGGCGCCCATTCGGTGCCGGCGAGCAGCACCAGCGGCAGGGTCAGATAGCTGAGCACGATCATCGCCAGGTAGAGCGACCGAGTCCGCTCGCGACCGAGCCGCACCGCCAGCGTCCGCTTGCCGGCCCTGCGGTCGGTGTCGATGTCGCGGACGTTGTTGACGACGAGGATCGCCGCCGACAGCAGACCGATCGGGATCGAAAGCATCAATGGAGCGAGGTCGATCTCCTCCAACTGGACGTAGTAGGAGCCGTTGACCGCGACCAGGCCGAAGAAGACGAATACGAACAGCTCGCCGAGACCCTCGTAGCCGTAGGGGCGGGGGCCGCCGGTGTAGAGGATGCCCGCGGCGATCGAGACCAAGCCGACAGCGATCAGGACCGGGCCGACGGCGAACGCGAGGTAGAGGCCGCAGAGGGTGGCGAGGGCGAAGGCCAGCGCGGTCGCGACCAGCACCCGCCGCGGCGCCGCCAGCCCCGAGGCCGTCACCCTTACCGGCCCGAGGCGATCGACGGTATCGGCACCGCGCTTGGCGTCGGAGTAGTCGTTGGCGAGGTTGGTCCCGATCTGGATGAAGATCGCCCCGAGGAGTGCGGCGGCGAAGGCGAGCCAGCGGAACTCGTCGGTGCCGGAGGCGACCACGATGCTCGCGCTCGCGGGCTCGCCGACGACGGTCTGGCTGACGTCGCGGAACACTCCCGCGCCCTCTTGCAGCGCATGCCACGCGGCCGCGCTACCGACGACCACCGGCGCCAGCGCAGCCGGGAGGGTCCGCGGGCGCGCCGCCATCGCCCAGATTCGCAGTGCGCCCATCGACCCCTCGTCCCGTCTTCCGCTTGCGCCCGGGCCCTATGGCCGCCGGGGGAACTTCTCGAAGTCGGAGTACTCGGGCTCGCGGCCCTCCTGGAAGGCGTTGCGCCCCTCCTGGCCTTCCTCGGACATGTAGTAGAGGAGGGTGGCGTCGTGGGAGAGCTGCTGGACGCCGGTGATCCCGTCCTCGACCGCGTTGAAGCTGGACTTGAGCAGCCGTAGGGACAGTGGTGAGAGGAACTTCATCTCCCGGCACCAGGCGACGGCCTCGCGCTCCAGATCCTCGGTCGGAACGACGGTGTTGACCAGCCCCATCTCAGCCGCCTCCTCGGCGTCGTAGAGGCGGCAGAGAAACCAGATCTCCTTGGCCCGCTTCTGGCCGATCTGGCGAGCGAGCAGGCTCGAGCCGAAGCCGCCGT
>JBPCOO010000378.1:0-10670 GCA_051000155.1 Solirubrobacterales bacterium
CGATGACGTCGGGCGGGGTTCTTAGGATCAGAGGCGATGGCAAAGGTGAGGACCAAGCACGTCTGCCGCGAATGCGGCCATCAGGCCTTCGCCTGGGCGGGCCAGTGCGCCGGCTGTGGCGAGTGGAACACGCTCGAGGAGGCGATCGTCGAGCGGCCTGCGGCCGCCTCGCGTGCCGGCGGCTCGAGGGCTCGCTCCAGCGCGGCGGTCGTCCGCCCCCGGGCCCTGCGGGACGTCGAGGCCGCTCGGCTCGAGCGAGTGCGCTGCGGGATCGGGGAGATGGACCGGGTGCTCGGCGGCGGTCTGGTGCCGGGCTCGGTTGTGCTGCTGGGCGGCGCGCCGGGGATCGGCAAGTCGACGATCACCGCGATGGCGCTCGGCAACATCCAGGGAGCCGGCGGCAAGACGCTCTATGTGACCGGGGAGGAATCCGCCGCACAGGTGCGGATGCGAGCCGAGCGCCTCGGGGAGGCGGCGCTCTCGGTGCCGGCGATGGCCGCGACCGACCTCGGCACGGTGATCGCAACGCTCGAGCAGGAGGCTCCCGAGGTCTGCGTGATCGACTCGATCCAGACGCTGCACTCGGAGGAGCTCACCAGCGCTCCCGGATCGGTCGCGCAGGTGCGCCAAGCTGCCAACGCGCTGGCGGAGGTCGCCAAGCGCACCGGCACCGCGCTGATCCTGGTCGGCCATGTGACTAAGGAGGGCTCGGTCGCGGGCCCGCGGGTGCTCGAGCACCTGGTCGACTGCGTGCTCGTCTTCGAAGGGGAGCGCGAGCGCAGCTACCGCACCCTGCGAGCGCTCAAGAATCGCTTCGGCGCCACCAGCGAGGTCGGCGTCTTCGAGATGCGCTCGGGTGGCCTGGTCGAGGTCGAGGATCCCTCCGCCCGCTTCGTCGGCGAGGCTACCGCCGCCGCGGGCTCGGTGGTGCTTTGCGCGATGGAGGGGAGCCGGCCTTTGCTGGTTGAGGTCCAGGCGCTGGTGGCGCCGACCGAGGTAGTCCCTCCCCGCCGGATCGCCAACGGAATCGACCGCAACCGCTTGGCGATGGTGCTGGCGGTGCTCGCCCGCCACGGCGGCGTCCGGGTCGGCTCCGCCGACGTCTTCGTCAACGTCGCCGGCGGCGTCCGGGTGGATGAGCCCGGCGCGGATCTCGGGGTTGCCTTGGCGATCGCTTCCGCTCAGCGGGGGAGGCCGCTGCGCGACGCCTCCGGCAAGCCGCTCGCCTGCTTCGGCGAGATCGGGCTCACCGGCGAGCTGCGCCACGTCTCCCACCCCGACCGGCGGATGGCGGAGGCATCGAAGTTCGGCCTGGCGCCGGTGATCGGACCGCCAGACTCCGAGGCGCACGAGGGCCTGCGTACGGCATCGACGCTTCGGGCCGCGCTCGCCGCCGCCCGCGAGCGCTCGAGTCCCGAGAGCGACGAGGGTTCGATTCCCTCGCTCGCGGCCTGAGTTGCGCCGGGGACCGCCGCCGCCCGATCGAACGACGAGGATGTTGCCCCGAGCGCAACATCTGCGTCGCTCGGCGGGGCCGGCCCGCGCGTCCGCGAGTCTCCGCAAGTTGCGGATTTTTCCCGACTCCAGCGGTCGGAATTGGCGCAACGCGTGGCCGGTGCCGCTTTGCCATAGTTGAGCGCCTTGATGACGCGGGCTGCATGGGACTCACCTATCGATACCGAATCAGGTCAGGATCCCCGCTTGCTCAAGGCGCTCGACATGGTCGCGCCGGGCACCGCCCTCCGCGAGGGCGTCGACAACATCATCAACGCGTCCACCGGCGCTCTGATCGTGATCGGGGACCCGGCGGCGATGTCGCACATGTTCAGCGGCGGGCTCGAGCTGGATGTGGACTACTCGCCGGCGCTGCTCTACCAGGTGGCGAAGATGGACGGGGCGATCGTGCTCGACTCCGAGGCCCAGACGATCGCTCGCGCCAACGTCCAACTGATGCCGGATCCGACCATCCACTCCTCGGAGACCGGCACCCGTCACCGCACCGCCGAGCGTGTCGCCAAGCAGACCAAGGCGCTGGTGATCGCGGTCTCGGCCCGGCGTGAGGTCGTCTCGCTCTACTCGGAGGGGATGAAGTACGTCCTCCAGGACATCCCCACCGTTCTGGCCAAGGCCAACCAGGGCCTGGCCACGCTCGGGAAGTATCGCTCCCGACTCGACCGGGTCAGCCGCCGTCTGACGACCTTCGAGCTGGCAGGGGGTGGCAGCCTCCACGACGTGCTCGCCGTGCTCCAACGGGCGGAGCTCCTCCTTCGGACCTCCTACGAGGTCGAGCGGTACATCATCGAGCTCGGCACCGAGGGCCGCCTGATCGAGATGCAGCTAGAGGAGATGGTGGTCGGCGTGCTCTCCGATCGGGTCGCGCTGATCCGGGATTACGTCACCGACGACGACGAGCAGACGATCGATGACACGCTGGCGGCGCTCGCCGTCGTCTCTCACCAGGAGCTGCTGGATCTCGGCCGCCTGGCCGAACTACTTGGCTATGACCGCAAGGTCAACCCTCACGACCTCCGGGTTTCGGCGCGCGGCTACCGCGTGCTCGGCCGGGTGCCGCGCCTGCCGCGGCTGGTGGGGGAGAAGGTGATCGCGGCCTTCGACGGCCTCGAGGAGATCCTCAACGCGTCGGAGTCCGATCTGGCCGAGGTCGAGGGCGTCGGGGACGCTCGCGCGCTTGACATCAGAGAGGGGTTCGACCGCCTTCGTGAGGTCGAGCTGTTCGAGAGGTACCCGCAAATATGACGGCCGCCGCAGGGCATCCGTCCAGCTAACAGGAGGAGAGCAAAATTCCAGAGCTAGCAGAGGTAGAGGAGCCGGTAGCAGTCGAGGTCGAAGGAGAGGAGGAATGCATCTTCGAGGTGGGCGACCACGTCGTCTACCCCCATCACGGCGCGGGGGTCGTCTCCAAGAAGGAGGAGAAGGAGCTGCTGGGCGAAAAGCGCGACTATCTGACGATCAAGATCCTCCACAACGACATGACCGTCCGGGTGCCCTGCCAGAACGCCACCTCCGCCGGTTTGCGGCGGGTGATCGGCCCCAAGGACGCGGCCAAGGTGACCACCGTGCTCACCGATGACGTCTCCGACATGCCGAAGAACTGGAACCGGCGGTTCAAGTACAACCGCGAGAAGATCAAGACCGGTGACGTCTTCGAGCTGGCCGAGGTGGTCCGCAACCTCGCCATCCGCGAGATGGAGAAGGGGCTTTCCACCGGCGAGAAGCAGATGTACACCCGGGCGAAGAAGATCCTCTCCTCGGAGTTCATGTACGTCCTCGACGCCGACGAGGAGGGCGCGGAGGCTCACCTCGACAAGCTCCTGCGCGAGCGTTTCGGCGCCGCCGGCGTTCCGGGCCCCGCCTAGATCAGCGGGACTGGCAGCGGCACGCGAGATCGCGCTGCGGTGAGCGGCGCCACGGTCGTGATCGCGGCCGCCGGCTCCGGCCGGAGGCTCGGGGCCGACGGCCCCAAGGCGTTCGTCGAGCTGGCGGGCCGACCGCTGCTGGCTCACGCTCTTGCCGGCGCCGCGGCGGCCGGCTCGGTGCAAGTGGCGGTGGTGGCCGCCCCCGCGGCGGACCTCGAGCGGGCGAGGGAGCTGGTCGGTTCGTTGGAGCTCGGGATCGCGGTCGAGGTCTGTGAGGGCGGTGCCACCCGGGCCCAATCGGTGCGAGCCGCACTCGATGCAGTCGAGGCCGAGATAGTCGTCATCCACGATGCGGCGCGGCCGCTGGCGCGCTCGGCGACTTTCGACCGGCTGACGGCGCTGCTCGCCTCCGATCCCGACCTCGCCGGAGCGATCGCCGCGACTCCGGTCGCCGATACCCTCAAGCGGCGGCGCGGGGAGGGGCACGGGGTGGGGCGGGGCGGCGCAGTGGCCCCGCGGGTGGCGGCCCGGGACGAGGCGGGTGCCGAGGGTCACCTCGAGATCGCTTCGACCCTGTCGCGGGAAGGGCTCTGGGCGGCGCAGACTCCACAGGCGTTTCGGCTGGACACGCTCCGGAGCGCGCAGGCGCTGGCAATCGAACAGGACCTGCTGGAGGCCGCCACCGACGAGGCCTCGCTGGTCGAGGCCGCCGGGGGCCGGGTGGCGATGGTGCCGGTCTCCTATCCCAACTTCAAGGTCACCGTCCCAGAGGATCTGAGAACGGCCACAGCGCTACTTGAGCGCCTCGACAGGGTTTAACCTCTCCAGATATGCGGTGGACCACGTTCAAGCCTGGTCCGGCGGGCCGCGCGCTCCCCTTCCTGGTCGCGCTGCTCCTCGGAATGATTGCCTCGACCCCCTCGGCCCGCGCGGGGGAGGAGGTTCGACGTGCAATTCCACCCTCGATCCTGACCGACCCCGTACCGGTCCAGACGGTGGGCAGGGAGGGACGACCGATCGAGCTGGCCGGCTCCGAGGCGACCGTTCGCGTCTCCACCGACCGGATCCCGGCGGGCGTGGCGGAAGCGACCCTCTCAGTGCGCCGGCTCTCCGGGCCGCCGGGGGCAAGGTTGAGCGCGACCCTGAGTCCCCGCGATGGTGGCGCCTCGGTCGCGGGCTCTGAGACTCGCCGCCGGAAGCTCCTTCTCACCGGCCTTTCCGCCGATCCCGGTCGCTACCGGCTGACGGTCGCCGTGGCTGGCCGCACCGTCGGCTCGACCCCGGTCGCGGTCGTCCCGCAGGGTCGTACGCCGGTCGCCGATCGGAGCCCGCGAGCGCGAGCATCGGCGGCGTCAGCGCCCTCCCGCCAGAGCATCAACGCCGCCGAGCCGAACGCCGACCTCTACTTCGACCAGGGCCCGCAGGCATCGAGCGCGGTTGCGATCGCCGCCGGTGATCCGGGCCGGACGATCGCCGCGACCGCGGATGAGGCGGGGCCGCCCGTGGTGATCGTCTCCAACCTGGGCCTACGCGCCGGTAGCGAGGTCCAGCGGACGGTGCCCGGCTCGAGCACCGGCACACCCGCGGTCGACGCGGCCCCCACCGGGGATCTGTGGGCGGCGGCGGCGAGCGCGGGCGGCGGTCCGATCCTGCTCAGCCGAATATCGCCGCGCTCGGACGCGTTCACCAACCCCCTGGTCGAGCTCCCCGACTTCGGCGCCGACCTTAACCAGCAACCGGCCCTGGCGGTCGATCCGGGAGCCTCGATCGCGGCTGCCTGGGTGAGGAGCGCCGGGACGAAGCAGGAGGTCGTGGTCTCGGTCTGCGACATCTCCGCCGCCGCATCCAACTGCGATTCCTCTTCGGCATGGAGCGGCCCGGTCGCAGTCAGCGCCGCGCCGGCGCAGTACGCGAGCCCCGATCTCGACTTCGGCCCCGATGGGGAGCTCTCCGCGGTTTGGTGGAATGCCTCCTCCACCAACGCGATCGAGGCCAACCGTTGCGCGATCGGCGAGGACTGCGCCGCCGCCGCGAGCTGGAACGAGCTCACCAAGATCGAGGACCTCGACTCCGCCGGCGGGGCTCCGCTGCCGCTCTTTTGCCCGATCATCGCTGCTCCGGGGGGCCTGGTCGGTCCCTCACCGCAGATCGCGGTCAGCTCTGAGGGCATGGTTCACATCTCCTACTCCGACCTTCGCAACAACGCCGACCCGTCGAATCCGACCCGCTGCACCGGTGCCGGCACCGACGCCACCTTCGATTCCTACGTCGCCTCCGGCGTCGCCCCCGAGCTGTTCCCGGCGCCCAACAGCGGGGTCCGCATCTCCTTCGACGGCGTCGGGGATCTCAACGACAACTTCCTCCCCGCGATCAGCATCGATGAGGAGAACGAAACTATCGAGGCCTCCTTCTACAGCACCCAGGACAACGTCTCCGGTCAGTTCACTCACCGCTATCTGGCCACCTCCACCGACGACGGGGTCACCTTCCGGAGCCAGGGCCGGCTGACCAGCGATCGCTCGCGGTTCTCCGGCTCCCAGAGCAACGGCTTCGACTACGGCGACCGCCAGGCGATGGATTCCGTCGGCGGGGTCAGTCGCGCGGTCTGGACCGATGCCCGCGCGCTCCAGAACAACGATGGCGATCTCTACGGCTTGGTGCCGCCCTCGGATTCGACCATCACCTCCTCGCCGGCCGAGGTCACGCCGAACCCCACTGAGAGCGTCTCCTTCACCAGCGAAGCCACGAGGGTCGAGTGCTCGCTCGACGGCCTCGCCTTCGTCGCGTGCACCTCTCCGGTCACCTACGGGCCGCTCCCCAACGGGCCCCACACGGTCAGGGTGCTGGCGACCGATCAACTCGGCAATCCGGTCGACCCGACCCCCGCCGTCGCCAACTGGCGGACCGAGGACCTCGACCCGCCGGAGACGACGCTGGTGGAGGGTCCGCCGAAGGTCACCTTCGACAAGCGGGTCAGCTACGATCTCGCCGCCGACGAGGAGGGCGCGATCTTCGAATGCAGCTTCGACGGCGAGCCGTTCCAGCGGTGCCGCCCACCGAAGTCGCCGAAGGTGGAGCTGGGCAGGCACGTGTTCTCCTTTCGCGCGGTCGACATCGGCGGGAACGCCGATCCGACCCCCGCCAGCGCGAGCTTTCTGCGCAAGCGTGCCTGCAAACAGATCGGACCAAAGCTCAAGCGAAAGCTCGCCTGCGCCCTCGAGCGATGCGCTGAGATCCAGCCGAACCGCAAGACCAAGCGCAAGCGTTGCGTGGCCAAGGCGGAGAAGCGCAACGCCAAGGCCAAGCTGAAAAAGCAGCTCCGCGAGTGCCGGGGGATAGGAAGCGACAGAAAGCGCGCGGAATGCATCGCCCAGGCGGAGCGCCGGTTCGAGCGGCGGCTGGCGAAGATCGAGAAGAAGAGGAAGAAGGGCAAGGGCTGAGCACGCCGTCGTGGTGAGGCGCGTCGCCGTGGGCACGCCCTGCCGGTCGTGGGCGCAGGCTCAGCGTCGCAGCAGGACGAAGACCAGCGCGCCGGTGAAGGCGAGCTGGCCGACCCCGAGGGCGACCCCGAGGTTGGCGGCGCCCGCCAGCTCGGCAACCGCAGCGGCGACGGCGAAGGCCGCAACCGGAATCCCTATGTCGCTCGCCAGCGCGATATCTCTAGGGTAGCCACGATGCTCACCGATTACCATGTGCACCTGCGCCAGGACGAGCCCGGCACCACCGCCGAGCGGCACTTCACCGCTGCCAACGCCGACGCCTACAAGCAGGCCGCCGCCGCCCGTGGCATCGACGAGCTGGGCGTCTCCGAGCACATCCATCGCTTCCGCGAGGCCCTCGACGTCTGGCAGCACCCCTACTGGGTCGAGTCCGCCCACGATGACCTCGACGCCTACTGCGAGTTCCTTGCCCGGAACGACCTCCGCGTGGGGATCGAGGCCGACTACATCGTCGGAGCCGAGGACCGGATCGCCAACCTGCTGGAGGCGCGGCCGTTCGACTACGTAATCGGCTCGGTCCACTTCATCGGAGAGGGATCGGTTGACCAGCAACGGTGGGACGTATGGGAGATCGAGGGCCATGATCCCGACAAGGTCTGGCGCAAGTACTTCGAGCGGCTCGCCGCCGCCGCGGAATCCGGCCTCTACGACATCCTCGCCCACCCCGACCTGGTCAAGGTCTGGGGGAGCGGTCGAGCCACTCCGGAGGGGGATCTGCGGCGCTACTACGAGCCGGCAGTGGAGGCGATGGCGGCATCGGGAGTCGCGGTCGAGATCTCCACGGCGGGCTATCGCAAGCAGGTTGGCGAGATCTACCCCGCCCGTCCCTTCGCCGAGATGTGCATTGAGGCGGGGCTCGAATTCACGATCTCCTCCGACGCCCACCTCCCCGAGCATCTCGGCTGGAACTACGAGCAGGCGGTGGCCTTCATGCGCGAGGTGGGGATTGAGCGGATCTGCGCCTTCGAGGACCGTGAGCGCCGGACCGAACCCTTGGAGGACCCGCTTCCGGCGGCCGATGGCGAGGGGCCCGGACGGTGAGCGGACGCATTGGCATCGGCTACGACAGCCACCGCTTCGGCGGCCCCGGCCCTCTCATGCTTGGCGGGGTCGAGGTTCCCAGCGAGGCCGGGCTCGAGGGTCACTCCGACGCCGACGTGATCACCCACGCGCTTTGCGACGCGATCCTCGGCGCCTGTGGGGAGGGCGACATCGGCCGCTGGTTCCCCGACGACGACGAGCGCTGGCGCGACGCCGATTCGCTCGCCCTGCTCGGCGAGGTGGTCGGGAGGCTCTCCCCCGAGGTGGCGAACGTAGACATAACCGTGATCTGCGAGCGGCCAAAGCTCGGCCCCCATCGCGAGGCGATCGAGGAACGGCTGGGCGCGTCGATCGACGCCCCGGTGACGCTCAAGGCGACCACTAATGAGGGCATGGGCGCGATCGGTCGTGGCGAGGGGATCGCCGTGATCGCCGTCTGCCTGCTTGCCGGCCCGGTAGCCGGATAGTCTCTCCCGCTCATGGATCTTCAAACGGTGACGAATCAGGCGAAGCAGCTCGCCGGTCGGGTCAAGCTCGGCCAGCTCGGCAGCGTCGCCGACCTCCCCTTCAACCTGAAGACGCTCTACGACGCCGGAGTCGTCAGGCCGATGGGTCCGGGTGAGCTGGCGGCGGTCGCTGCCGCGACCCGTCGTTGGGGAGCCTCGCCGGCTGCCGGAATTTCGGTCTCGGCGACCATTCGACCCGATCGGGTTGCGGTGATCGACGAGCTCGGCGAGATCACCTTCGCCGAGGTCGAGCGCCACTCCAACTCGCTCGCCCGGGCGCTGGCCGACCGGGGCGTCGGCGGCGGCGATCCGGTGGCGCTGATGTGTCGCAACCATCGCGGCTTCGTCGAGGCCCTGTTCGCGTGCTCCAAGCTCGGCGCCACGGTGTTGTTGATGAACACCGACTTCGCCGGCCCTCAGCTCGAGGGCGTGGTCGAGCGCGAGCAGCCGAAGGCGCTCCTCTACGACTCCGAGTTCACCAAGCTGCTGGAGGCCGCCGGCAACGATCTCCCCCGGATCGTCTCCTTCGTCGAGGATGGGGACGAGACCGGGGAGGCGATCACCGCCACCGAGACCTTTGAGCGGTACCCCGATGAGCCGCTCGACCCCCCCGAGGAGACCAGCCGCTTCATCGTCCTCACCTCCGGCACTACCGGGACCCCCAAGGGCGCCCAGCGCAACTCGCCCGACTCGCTCGCACCGCTGGCGATCATGCTCTCCAAGATCCCGCTGCAGTCGGAGGAGAGGACGATGATCGCCGCGCCGATGTTCCACTCTTGGGGCTTCATGCACTTCACCCTCGGCCTTGCCCTCGGAAGCACCTACGTGCTCCGGCGGGGCTTCGATCCCGAGGACACGATGCGATTGGTCGACGAGCACGACTGCCAGGCGCTGGCGGCCGTCCCGGTGATGCTCCAGCGGATCCTCGAGCTGGGGGAGGAGACGCTCTCCAACTACGACACCTCTTCACTGCGGGTGACGGCGGCCAGCGGGTCGGCCCTGCCCGGGGAGATGGCGCTGCGCTGGATGGACGCGACCGGCGACAACCTCTACAACCTCTACGGCTCCACCGAAGTTGCCTGGGCCTCGATCGCCACCCCCGAGGACATGCGCGACGCGCCCGGCACGGCGGGGTATCCACCGCGCAACACGGTCGTCAAGATCTATGACGAGAATGATGAGTTGCTGCCGCAGGGGGAGACCGGACGGATCTTCGTTGGCAACGAGATGCAGTTCGAGGGCTACACCGGCGGCGAGGAGGAAAAGGACTACATCGACGGTCTGATTAGCTCCGGCGACGTCGGCTACTTCGACGAGAAAGGACGGCTGTTCGTCGAGGGCCGCGACGACGACATGATCGTCTCCGGTGGTGAGAACGTCTTTCCGCGTGAGGTTGAGGATCTGCTCGCCGACCACTCCAAGATCGACGAGGCGGCGGTGATCGGCGTCGACGACGAGGAGTTCGGTCAGCGGCTGAAGGCGTTCGTGGTCACGACCAAGGACCACGAGCTGAGCGAGGACGAGGTCAAGGGCCACGTCAAGGAGAACCTCGCCCGCTACAAGATCCCGCGCGAGGTCGAGTTCCTCGACGAGCTCCCCCGCAACCCCACCGGAAAGGTCTTGAAGAAGGAGCTGGAGTAGCCGGCGGGGCGGGCCGCCGGCGGGGCGCCGCCCCACTCAGACCGTACGGTCCCGTGCCTCGCTCAGGCCGGCTGGCCCGCCCGCGCGGCGGCCGCCTCGGAGGCTCGCCGCTCGGCCTCGACCCGCGACTTCAGCCGGCGAAGGCTCTCGCGAATGTGGCCGCGGACCATAGGCGCCGAGAGCTGTTCGCTGAGCCAGCCGCCGAGGCCCGATCCGGCGACGCCGTAGGAGAAGCGCAACTCCACCCGGGTGATCCGGTCATCGACCTCGCGGAGTCGCCAACGACCCCGCTGGTCGATCCCCAGCACCGAGGTCCAGGCCAGGTCCTTGTGCTCGACCTCTTCGATGATCTCGACCGTGCCTCCGACTTCCGCCGAGCCGACCCGCATGAGCATCCGGTAGCGCGCCCCGAGGCCTCGCTCGATCTCGCCGCGGACCTCCCAGCGGGTGATCCCCGCCATGAACGCCTCATAGGCGGCCGGATCGGTGATCGGCTCCCAGATGTCCGCCGGTCGCGCGGCGACGACGATCGACTCGCTGATCCTCATCCGATCACCGGGAAACGGCGCTCGGCGGCGAGCGCGGTCAAGGTCTTCTGCATGGTC